>DVLR01000375.1 GCA_018715425.1 Candidatus Merdenecus merdavium | reverse complement strand
CAGCTAAATAAAAAGAAATTATTTACAATAATATTAAAAAAGTATTGTCATTTGATTGTCAACGGACATAGAAAGAGCCAAGAAAGCCCGTAAAATAGGCATTTCTTGGCTCTAATATATTATTCAAACTCCCTACCGGGAAAGATGTATGTAGTGTTTTTTGATGCAACTTAATATATTTTCATTAAGTTTTTACACCTATTATACATATTTTATGGTTTTCGGGGAGCTTTTAATATCAATTTAATATCAGTAATTCTTTTTCTTTTAGTTCCTCTGTTAACATTTCTCTTGTTGTTTTTTGTATTAATATACGTGGAATAGAAATAGATTTCTTTTCTTCTTTTACTCTCTTTATAAAATCCTCTAAATATATTATTGCCTCGTCTATACTCATTCCGGTAACATTAACTATGTAGCAAATATAGAAACACTTAGTAATTCCACTTTTCTTCTGTTTATATTTTTCCTTTATAGAAAAGTACTCAGCTATATACTTATCCAGCTTTTCAAAAGGAAAATCTGATTTAGGGAAAATCATATCATAATAATCTGTAAATAACTTAATTTTAACATTTGTAACTCTATCAGGATACCCTTGTATAGAATGAAGCACTTGAGCCAATTCCTCTTTATATATTCTATATTTGTATGTGTTACTTACTTCACCTACATCACCCGCTTTACGTACATAAAGTATTTCGTGCTCCTTTAAATAATTTTCTATCTGAATTTGAATACTATCTACCGATTTTAAGTCATATGCAGAAATCTGGTTTTGACTATTTGTATACTCAGCAATAGAATTCTTTAATGTACTATCTTTTTCGATTTTAAACATTCTAACCAACACATATGTATTTCTATAATTTAATTCTTCTCCCTTTTCTTTTACATCATCTAAATAAGAAAAAATAGTTCTTATTGTTTGACCACCATTAACAATTTGAAAATTTCGCAATGTAAACAAATATTTTTCATTTGAGTTCTTTGGATCTGAAATTATCTCCTCTGCTGTTATAGTTATACCGTTATTGAACATAAAAAAATTCAAATAGTCCTTTTTTAATGTTTCCTTGATATTTTTATTAAAAGTTGTTTCTTCCAAATATCCTCTAACATTATCATATAAAAGTGAAATATCTAGTTTTGTATCAAGAATTTCAGAATCATCTTCTAAATTATATTTCTGTGCTAAATTTTCATCACTTGAGAATATTCTAACCACATCAATCAATGACATTTTTGTAATAAAAGATTTTTTAGTAGACTTATTATCACCGTTAAACGATAAAAAATCATCCTTAGACAATATAAGTCTACTTTCTGTCATTTTTCTACTATCAAACAGATATTTTGTCAAATCTTCTAACGACAAATTAATAATTTTTATACCATAATTATTTGCTAAAACACGTATGTGCTCTAAAGATGTTTTGGCAAAATCACCCAATTTATTAGAAACCATATATAAATATATACGATATGACTCATTTGAATCTAACTTTTTTCTAATTTCCATTATTTTATCTCTTACTTTTTTTCCCATATCCCTAGGCACTGTATCTAAGCTAAGATCTAAGTATTCGATAAATTTCATACTACGAGATATATCATTGTCGGAAGTAGTAGCTTCCTTAAAATTATTCACATGTTTAAAATTGAACAAATAAATAGGCTTTTCTCCATCAATATACTCTTTTTTAAAGCAAACAGCATCTATTCCTAAATCATCAACATCAACACCTAAAATATGCTTATTATATTCTGTATCAATAATAGCATCCTGAATTTCCTCAATTTCATTCATGCCTGCTATATTTTCTAGAACCAAATGATAAAATCCCATTCTAGCTTTTGCATCGTCTTCCGTAAATTCATTTTTACTAAAATACTCATACATTTTTATGCTTTTGTTTTTTAACACCTTAAAATCATTAATATCTGCCATTATATTCTCCTCTGTGTTTTATTATAAAATAATTTTTTCAATTCATATTTCTATCATTAAATAATTTTAACATCACACCCTGTTCCATATCATCAATACTGTAAACATGTTCCATCGCTTCAAATGTCTCTCTCAGATTACCCCTGGCACTCCTCCATCCAATCCCATCAGTAAACCATACAAAAGTAAATCCATCGATTGTATCTGCTTCCTGAGATAACATTTTATAACTTCTGGCAGTTTCATTAAGTTTAGAGCCTCCACCACCATAGAAGTTTGTTTCAATTGCATATATCATATTATCTGTCTTAACTACAAAATCAAATCTTTTAGCTGCTTTCCCTTGATTTGATAATTCTGACAAATCAATATTCCACTTTTTCTCAATATCAATCAGATACATTTCTTTGAAGTAACTTATGTCTTTAACAAAACCTGCTGAAACAATATATTTTTCCACCAAATTCTCCATTTGATGTCCACCTCTGTTTTTACGACCATTGGAATCAAGACCAGTCTCAATTCCGAGTGCGTAATCCACGAGATTATTTACCAAATGGTTAGCAATCATATCAAACAATCCAGTATTTCTCATAAACACTTTGTATTGCTCGATACTATAATTCATTTTTTTGAAATTATATAAAAATTCACCTTTTTCATCCTGTGCATATATCTCTTTTCCTCTAACTGCAAGTAATAATGGAATACAGGATAATGTCTCAGGATATTTTGTAATAATTTTTTCAAATTCTTCTTCTATATTTTTTGAACCAATAAGTGAATTAAGAATGTTTAATTCCACTTTAATCTCTTCAACATTCCGTACCACCTTGTCAAAATCAATATAATAGTCATATGTAGAAATACTTGCTTTGAATTTTGCCAGCCATTCGTCAAAATTTCTTGTTATCATTAGCTTCCTTCTCCAATCTCCTCTGTGTTATTTGTAAATACTCTTCCATATTATCTATTCCAATAAACTTACATCCGTATTTCAAGGCTTCTACCCCAGTTGTTCCAGAACCACAAAACGGATCCATTACAACTTGTCCTTCTTCTACCGATGCTAGCATAATTCTTTCTAACAAATATTGTGGTTTCTGCGTTGGATGTTTTCCCTCTTTCTTTTCAGAAGGTTTGGTTAAGTTTCCCACCCAAACATCTTTCATTTGCTTTCCACCATTTATCTCTTTCATTTTTGCATAATTAAAAAAATGCCGAGACTTCTTTTCATTCTTCTGTGCCCATAGAATTGTTTCAGTAGAATGAGTGAAGCATCGACATGCTAAGTTTGGTGGTGGATTTGTTTTTTGCCAGGTTATGTTATTAATAATTTTAAACCCTTCCTGTTCTAAAGCCATACCTATCGAATAAATATTGTGTAATGTCCCTGATATCCATATACTACCATTTGGTTTTAGTACTCTTTTACATAACTTAATCCACTTTCTATTAAACTTGTGCTTATCTTCAACATTTGTTTCTTTACTGGAACCTATTTTATCCCATGACCCCTTATTTACTGAAACCATCTTCCCGCCTTGACAAGTGATACCATCATTACTTAGGAAGTAAGGCGGATCTGCAAATATCATATCTACAGACTCTGGTTTCATCTTTGCAAGAATTTTCAAGGAATCGCCCAGTATTAACTGGATTTCCTCCGTCTCATAATAAAATGGCACTTTCTTCTCAAATAAGTTTTCCATTCATTTTCTCCTGCTTAGTAATTACAAATAATCACTTCTTTTCCAACACGATTTGTTGCATCTGAGTTAATCATTCTCTTTACACTTACCACATCCATCTTATATCCCTTATTACCATACAATTCATTAATAAGTTCTGTATTGTGATTTGTCAGCATACAGTAACAACCTCTTGATGTTAATTCATCATATAAATCTGCTAATCTTTTATGGCTCTCTATATCAAAACCTTCTTTAGTATATGACTCAAAAGATGAAGGATTCAAAGGAGCATATGGACTATCAATAAATACAAAATCACCTTTTTTAGCATTTTGACATGCAGCTTGAAAATCACCTTCCAAAATTGTTACATTTTTTAAATATGCAGATATTGCTCTAATAGAATCTTCATTACAAGATTTACTTCGACTATTGTTATACGGAACATTAAATAATCCTTTACCATTCACACGATATAAACCATTAAAGCAATGCTTATTGATAAATACAAACAGCGCTGCCAATTCAACATCAAATTCTTCTTTCATCAGCTTATCGTTGTAATGTTCACGAAGAGAATAGTAATACTCTTTTCCATCTTCCCACATTGCCTCGTCTAAATCATTTAACTTTTTCAAAAATTCATCTGAAGCATTACAAATCTGTCTATAAGCATTTACCAATGCTTTGTTAATATCATTAATCACCGCACTCGTCGGAAGCAGATCAAAAACAACTGCACCGCCTCCAACAAATGGTTCATAGTAGTTATTGAAACTTTCTGGCATTTTCGCTCTTATCTGTGCCAGCAACTGACGTTTTCCACCTGCCCATTTTATAAACGGTGCTATATTAGAATTGCTCATTAATTTTTCCTCTTCTCTAATCCATCAAGTGGATAAATTCTCACTATCTAATTATAGTTTGAAACGTCCAAAATAACAACCTTAACTTTCACTCCTTTTGAATTTTTCTTACTTCTGAAACACAAAAATATATTCATGTGATAAAAGCAAAAAATCATTGTTTTGCTTTTTCCAGTAATCGGTTGAACGACAATTGTGCTGTTCCTTAATAATTATTTCTTTAGAAGAAAACCCTTGTTCTATAAATGCATTCATTACTTGAAATCCAAGAGGAACTACTTTCCCACGTCGTCTAATATCCCCTATCATTACAGCACACATCTTTCCTTTCTTCAGGACTCGACATGATTCAGATGCCACTTTACTCATTTCACACAAGAATTCTTCTACGGATAATAGAGAAATATCACCTACTATGTCCTTGCTATACTTGATTATGTTAGCATACGGCGGATGCATACAAATAAAATCGATTCTTCCATTCTTAACAAAATTAAGGTTCGTGGAATTGCCTTGTTGGATACGTATCTTTGAAGTTGTTTCACATTGAAATTGTAAATTTTTTTCAGAAATTGAAATAGATTGCGGATTAATGTCTATACCTACAGCATTTCGATTTAGCAGCTTTGCTTCCACAAGAGTGGTTCCACTGCCTAAGAATTGATCTAAGATCCAGTCGCCTGGTTTTGAATATCTCAAGATAAGATTTCTTGGTATGTATGGTGACCAATTACCTCGATACTTTCCTGAGTGCGTTGCCCAACTTCCTCTGTCTGGAAATGACCAGATTGTTGTTGGTTCAAGCCTAAAATTATTTGGTTGTAAACTTATATGTCATACCTCCTTTTTTTTGATAGTTTAATTATACTCTAACTCCCTCATAAAATCCAATGCAAATTTTTATACTATTTATCCACTTATCATATCAGAAATAAATCAAATATATAATTGTATTTCTGTCACACTTAACGTGTCAGGTGCAACATTTACAGATTATAATGGTGACACGCATCCTATTGAGATAATTCTTCTTGCTATCCAATGGCCTTTTGTAGTACATATAATATTATAGCAGG
>DVLR01000374.1 GCA_018715425.1 Candidatus Merdenecus merdavium | reverse complement strand
CTTTTAATAATTGTTACATCTTTGTTACGTTTCAATCTTACCATAAGAATCGTTCTAAATGAACAAGTAATTTTTGGAAATCTATTACTTCTGTGAAATAAAAAGAATTATTCAAACACCAAGCCTTCCATCTCCTCTATCTTTAGAATTTTCCAGAAGAACCACCACCGCCGAAGCTACCGCCGCCTCCACTAAATCCACCACCAGAACTGCCACCGCCAAAGCCACCGCCACCAAAGCCGCCGCCAAAGCCACCATATCCACCGCCGAAACCTCTATAACCTCCATACCATCTACCACGGCGTCTGCCTCGACCTCCTCGGCCTCCACCAGATAATATGGAAATAATGATATAAATAATAATAAATGTAATAAATGCTATACTGTATCCACTATCTTTATCCTTGCTATTTTCATCCTCTTCTTGAAAAGAACCAGGATGTTCTAATTCTTGAATGACTAGGTCATAAATAGTCTGTATCCCTTTGTCGAAATCGTTGTTTGATAAGTCTGGTGTTGCTTTTCGTATGAATCTTCCAGCCATACTATCCGTAATAACCCCTTCCAGACCATATCCAATTTCAACCCTTATCTCTCTTTCTTCTACAGCTAATAGGATTAAAATACCATTGTTCTCCTTCTTATCTCCAATTCCCCATTCTCTTGCTAGATTGATGGAATAGTCTTCTATAGATAATCCTTGAAGATTCTCAACTGTAGCAACTACAACTTGCTGTCCACCAGCATTTTGATAATTTCTACTTGTATCATAAATATGTTGTTGTGTTTCTGTAGATAACACTCCCCCAAAATCATTAACGAAGAACCTAGTGGTTGGTTTAGGATAATCAGTCTTTGCAAATGAAGTCAAAGGCAACATGAAACAAATCATCATTCCTAAAATTAAAAAAGTTTTCTTTTTCATGTTGACCAACCTTATTCCTCCTCTCATGATTCGAAATCAACTTCTGGTGCTATCTCAGCTCCTGGTTGAGCCTCAAATAAGTCATGTTTTTCAAATCCAAACATTCCTCCAATGATATTATTTGGGAATGATCTTAATTTTGTATTAAAGGATTTTGCAGCTTCGTTGTAATCTCTTCTAGCAGTGCTAATTCTATTTTCAGTTCCTTCTAGCTGATCCTGTAAGGATAAAAAGTTTTCATTTGCTTTTAACTCTGGATATGCTTCTGCAACTGCCAATAGCCTTCCTAATGCTTGGCTTAATTCATTATCGGCAGCAACTCCTTCATTGATTGTGTCTGCTCCCATCATCCGCTCTCTTGCATCACTTACAGCTTGAAAGACTTCCGTTTCGTGTGCTGCATATCCTTTTACTGTATTCACTAAATTGGGAATTAAATCATTTCTCCTTTGTAACTGTACCGAAATATTAGAATATTGTGTCTTTACATTTTCATCTTCTCTAACCAATCCGTTATATTTTAATATAAAGAAACCTACGATAATTACAATAACAGCTAGAATACCAAGTAAAACTTTCGTTGCCCCATTCATCCCATTTCTTCTTTCTTCCATAATATACGTCTCCTTCTATCATTCATATTATTTGGTAACTATAGATAGCTTAAAAGCTTTCAAATTTTTTAATTGTTTTGCTCTTCTTTATTCTACCATAAATATGACCAATTACTAATTAAGATTCTATTAAAATTCCATTATACACCTATGAATGGAAATATCTAAAGCCAAGATTGGATCCTTATGATGATCCTTGGAAATATAATCATAACTTGATTTGCTTGTGAATATATTCTCATAACAACTACTTTATTGAGGTACTTATGGAAAGATGGATCTCTGGTAAATCTGGAGTTAAAATTTACGTAAATGATATCAACCCTACAGCAAAACAAGGAATTCTATTCATTCATGGTTGGCCTTGTAATCATCATCTTTTTGAATATCAATACAATATACTCCCTTGGTATGAAATCCGTTGTATTGGAATAGATATGAGAGGATTTGGACTATCTGATAAACCATGGATAGGATATGATTATGATACTCTAGCAGATGATGTTCGGTCTGTCATTGAGGAATTACAGCTAAAAGATATTGTTTTAGCAGGACATTCCACTGGGGGTGCTGTAGCCATTCGTTATATGGCACGCCATAAAGGATATGGTGTTTCTAAGCTAGCTCTTTTTGCTGCAGCTGCTCCAAGCCTTATAGAAAAACCTTATTTTCCTTATGGTCAGCCAGAATCAGTCGTTGACCATATTATTGATCAAACCTACACAAACCGTCCCCAAATGTTAAAAGATTTTGGAAAAATGTTTTTTTATCAAGAGGTAACCGAATCTGTTATGGATTGGCTTTTCCTTCTTGGACTTTCTGCAGCCAGTTGGTCTACCATCGCCATTTCGAAATCTTGGCTTACAGAGGAACTATTTTCAGATCTCCCACTCATCGATGTACCCACACTCATCATGCAAGGCTATCATGATGCAGTATGTCCTTATTCATTAAGCTTAGCACAACATGAAGGGATTGCAAACTCAAAACTTGTTACGTTTCCCGATGCTGGACACGGAGCCTTTTTTGAAGTAAAGGATCAGTTCAATTCTGAATTAATTTCATTTATCAATAATGAAGGAAGATGACTGGATAAACCTTTTAGTGATGATCCTAACCACTAAAAAGGACAGTTGTATCTTAATGATCCAAATATCTTTTCTACTGAATCATTGAGGTATAACTGACCTTGCTTTCTTTACATTGCTACGCCTCTAAAATTGCTTTTAAATCTTCACTAGCTGTAGTAATATGTTTTAATTCATAATTATCTACTAAAAACTGAAGGATATTCGGACTTAAAAATGCAGGTAAAACTGGACCTAAATGGATCTTTTTCACATTGAGGTATAATAATGCTAGCAATACGGCTACTGCTTTCTGTTCATACCATGAGAGGATGAAGGAAAGAGGTAGTTCATTGATATCACAGGAAAACGCCTCCCCTAAAGCTTCAGCTATTTTTATTGCCGAAAAAGCATCATTACATTGACCTACATCTAATAGTCGCGGCAAACCCGCCACCTCTCCAAACTCTAAATCATTGAAACGGTATTTTCCACAAGCTAAGGTCAAAATTATAGAATCCATGGGTACACTCTTAGCAAACTCTGTATAATAGTTTCTACCTGGTCTTGCACCATCACATCCACCTATTAAATAAAATCTTTTAATTTTACCTTCTTTCACGCCTTTTACAATGTCTTCTGCATGGCTTAAAACAGCTTTATGTCCAAAACCTACCGTAATCTCCTTTGGAATCTCATCCTCTTGATAACCTCCCAGCTCCAATGCTTTTTCAATTACAGGAGTGAAATCTTTTGTCCCATCCTTTTCTTTTTTTATATTCGTTAAACCATGAAATCCTACCACACTAGTGGTGAAAATACGATCTTGATAGGATGTTTTAGGGGCCATTAAACAATTCGTTGTCATCAAGATCGCGCCTGGTAAATGATCGAATTCCTGTTGTTGATTCTGCCACGCAGAACCATAATTTCCAACCAAATGCTTATAAGCTTTTAATTTTTCATATCCATGGGCTGGTAACATTTCTCCATGTGTATATATAGAAATCCCCTTATCCTTGGTTTGTTCTAATAATTGTTTTAAATCATAAAGATCATGACCAGATACCACAATAAAGGGACCTTTTTTCATCTTTCTATTTACTTTATGTGGTTCTGGTACTCCAAATTTTTCATTATTTGCTTGGTCCAATAAACCAGTTACTAGTACGGCTTTTTCTCCAGTTTCTAACATAAGAGGCACTAGTTGTGATAGTTCCAAAGAAGGATCTGTTAAAGCTTCTAAACTTCTATAATAAAAATTATCCACTTCATCATGAAAGTATCCTATGGCTCTAGCCTGATGACTATAAGCTGAGATTCCTTTTAAACCGTATTTAATGGTCTCTCTTACAGAACGTATATCTGCATCCATACTTTGATCATACATAATTCCTGCCTTTTTGGCATCTTCCATTATTTGATCTTTTTCCATAACCAGTTGAAACGTCGCTTCTGGCCTATCAATCTTTGGATTTCCTGCTTCCTTTCTGATTTTTTCTTTCAGATCTTTCGATTTTTCTAACATCCTTAGATGATCTTCTTCATCGAAATTCACATTGGTTAAGGTTTGAAATAAGGAGTCTTCTATAAAGGAAACATATTTTTTTGAAACTTCTTTTTTCTTTTTTAATAATTCATTTGCATAAATAGCAATTCCCTTTAATTGAAAAATCAACAAATCCTGCATTCCTGCAATCACGTGATTCTTACCACAAACACCTTGTTTTGTGCAACCTTTTCCACCTGCTGTTTGTTCACATTGATAACAAAACATTAAATCTTGCATACTCTACTCCTTTTTTATTCCAACTTGTTATATCATAGAGTATCCTATTTTACAGGAAATATGTTTCATTTTTTATTTTTCATTTCTATTAAAATAAGGGTTACGTATTCCTCTCGGTTTACGGTTCCAATTTCAGAAATCAAATACTCCTCAAAAGCATTTTCACCTAATGTTATTTGATGTGCTTTTGCATAATCTAGTAGTTGATCATATATTTTATATATATTTTCATAACTACCTTTATAATAAGTTTGAAGATACCA
>DVLR01000373.1 GCA_018715425.1 Candidatus Merdenecus merdavium | reverse complement strand
TATGCTCTATTATTAGAGGAATCCTATGCAGGAATTTCCGTTATGGTATCTCCTCATCCTAGTTACCCTCCTTTAGAAATGTCAGTATTTGGCGTAAAAGTAATTACGAATACTTATGTAAATAAAGACTTAAAAGACTTTAATGATCATATCACTTCCATTCATAATGCCAACCCAAGTACTATATCTGCTGCTTTAGAACAGATCTGTAATGAATATCAATCTGTTTCAGATTTTAAACTTACCAATAAAGAATACTGTGAAAATACCGATATATTCCACTTCATAAAGGATATAAAAGAAGAATTTGATAGTCAAGACTGATGCTTTTAAGAACGGACGTTGGACACTATGCTTATAGTAAAAGAGGTAGGGGAGATATAAATATGAAAGAAGAAATTGGACATGTAATATTAAATTATGAATTTTATCAAGGTAGCGATCAATATAGTGATGGTGATATTGAAGATGAGCTGTTAGAATATGTTAAGAATACGGTCGATGTATACGAGATACTAAAAAAAGATAATCGATGGCCAATACTTTATCATTTATCTCCGGTACGTCAAAATATCTTAGAATGGTATGATTTTAAAAAAGATTCAAAAGTTTTAGAAATAGGGGCAGGCTGTGGAGCCATTACGGGTGTTCTTTGCAAAAAAGCTGGAAAAGTAGTCTGTAATGATCTTTCAAAGCGAAGATCCCAAATCAATGCATATCGAAATAAAGAGTTTGATAATCTTGAAATAATCGTAGGAAACTTTAACGATATTGTAATAGAAGAAAAGTTTGACTATATAACCTTAATCGGTGTTTTAGAATATGCAGCTTATTATACCGATTCTCAAACCCCTTTTAAAAGTTTTCTTGAGCATATCAAGAAACTGTTAAAACCAGATGGCAAAGTGTTAATTGCTATAGAGAATAAATTTGGCTTAAAATATTGGGGTGGAGCGAAAGAGGATCATACAGGTATGATGTTCGATGGTATAGAAGGTTATCACCAAACTACCAGTAAAGCACGAACATTTTCTAAAGAGCAGCTGCAAGAGATTATTAAAAGTGCTGGTTTTGAAGAACAAGAGTTTTTCTATCCATTTCCAGATTATAAGTTTCCACAGCAGATATTTTCGGGCAAGTATATGCCTAAATCACAGGATTTGATTTGTGCAGTAGAGAGTTTTGACAATAGCCGTTTTCATTTATTTGATGAAACCTCAGCTTTTGTAGAACTTGTTGAAGCTGACAAGTTTGATTTTTTTGCGAACTCGTTTTTCGTAGAAGCAGGATTGAGGTGAAAGAATGAGTAATAAAATATTTTCCAAATTAACGAAAGAAAGAAGAAAAGAGTTTCAGATTGAAACTAGCATTATAGATGGACCAGAGGGGAGAAAGGTGATGAAAGCACCCATCACCCTAGAGGCAAAAGAGCATATCCGTAACATTTATGAAAACTATATTTACTATAAAAAACATGGTATTGATACATTAATAGACTGTGAGTTTTATGATGATCACGTAGTATTTAAATTTCTTGAAGGCCAAAGTATTGGAGCTAAATTATTAGCTGCAATAGAGCGACGTGATAAAAAAGAATATGAACATTTATTGGGGATATACAAAGATCTCGTTTATAGTACCATCATGGAGCCAGAACGTTTTTATTCCTCTACCGAATTCCTAGAAATATTTGGGGACTACAAAGAATTAGAAGGAAAACATGCTGCTAAATATTTAAATGTGGACATGTCCTTTGATAATATTATTTTTAATGAAGATGAAAAGTGGAATATTATTGATTATGAATGGATTATGAAGTTTTCTATTCCAGTAGACTTTATTATTTATCGTGGAATCTTTGGATTTTACAACAAATTTGGTAAGATTATGGCAGATTTTGTATCCATTGATGATATGTTTCACTACGTGGATATTTCCAAAGAGGATCAAGTGATTTACAGAAATATGGATCGTGATTTTGTCTCCTATGTCAATGGATTAGGGGATTCCTATGGGAATATCCTAAATCGATATAAAAAAGACATCTATTACTTAGAGGAACAAAGAAAAGAGCAAGGGCTTATTCTTCAGTTTTTTGTAGATGATGGAAATGGATATCATGAAGATCGTGCTATTAACTATCAAATAGGAAAAGAAGAGGATGAAATTGCTGTAAGCTTAGATTTAAGTAAGTTTCAGGATATAAAATCTATTCGTATTGATCCTTTAAATGATTCTTGCATCATTTCCTTATCATCTCTGTTACTTTATGATGAGAAAAACGAAGTATTAAATATATGGAGGGATCATCCAGATTATTGCAAGCACAATGCTATAACCATGGAGGACAATCTCATGATGTTTCATCATAAGGATCCTCATATCATCATTGATAGAGGATGGGATAAAAAGTTTAAAAAGATTCAACTTACCTTTACATTGATTCAACGTGGATCGTCTGGTGTTGAAGAGGGAATGGCCTTAATCGGAAATCAATTCCTTAAAATAAAAGAGGAATTCAATGACTTAAAAGAACAATACGGTGTTATTTTAGAGATTAAGCATGAGCTTGAAAAATCTTTAAATACCTTGGTAAACCAACAAAGTCTAATGAAGATAAAAATAAATGAAGCTCAAGTTCCAACCCAAAGTACATCAGCTGAAGATGCTCAACTACGTGTCGAAAACGAATATATTAAGAGTACCAAAGCTTATAAACTTTTTATTGAAAAGAAAGTGAACAAATACGTATATGGAAGGTAAGGGATATTTACGTAAATTCATTAAGATGCTTCAGGTCTATGGCTTTTCTTATACGGTAAAAAAGACTAGTACAAGGATAAAAAGAATCTTAAAAAGATTTTTTGGATATGAACAAGACTATGAAAAATGGCGCCTGAAAAGAATGCCTTTAAAACAAGAGTTAGAGGAACAGAAGAAGAGAGTTTTTACAGAAAATATTTTGTTTTCTATTGTAGTGCCCCTTTACAAAACAGAAAGTATGTATCTAGAGGCATTGATTAACTCAATTAAAGCACAGACCTATAGTAATTGGGAACTTTGTTTATCAGATGGGAGTGGGCCTGATTCCCCTCTTAAGGAGCAGTTAGAGTTATTAAAAAAAGATAAAAGAATTAAGGTTGTAGATGCAAAGAAGCGGCTTCATATATCAGAGAATACAAATGAGGCTTTGAAGATAGCAAAAGGGGATTTTATTGTATTTGTAGACCATGACGATCTACTTTCCCCTGATGCTTTATTTGAGTGTGCAAAAGCTTATGAAGAAGATCCTAGGATCGAAATCATTTATTCTGATGAGGATAAGATATCCATGGATGGAAAAAGTTTTTTTCAACCACATTTTAAGTCGGATTTCAACATTGATTTATTACGAAGTATGAATTATATATCCCACTTAAGTGTAATAAAAAGGAACCTATTACATCAGGTTGGATATCTCAATGAAGCATTTGACGGTGCCCAAGATTATGATCTGATTTTGAGATGTGTTGAGAAAACCAACCATATTTATCACATTCCCAAGGTTTTATACCATTGGAGAGCCCATATAAATTCTACAGCTGAAAAACCAGAGAGTAAAGCCTATGCTTTTCAAGCTGGTGCAAAAGCAATACAAGCTCATTACCGTAGATTGGGGATAAAGGCAACTGTACAGCAAGGAGAATATCCAGGATTATATCAAACAAAATATGAAATTACAGGAGAGCCTTTCATCTCCATTATCATACCAAACAAAGATCATATAGAAGACCTTGATCAATGTCTTGCTTCCATCGAAACACGATCTACGTATAAAAACTATGAATATATCATTGTAGAAAATAATAGCACCGAAGAATCTACCTTTCAATATTATGAACAGCTAAAACGCAGAAATAAAAAAGTAAGAGTGATAAATTACCATGGGGAGTTTAACTACTCGTCGATCAATAATTTTGGAGCTTCACATGCTAAAGGGGAGTACTATCTTTTATTAAACAACGATACAGAAATGATCAATGATGATTGTATAGAAGAACTCCTAGGTGTTTGTCAGCGTGAGGACGTAGGAATTGTAGGAGCAAGGCTTTATTATGAAGATGATACGATACAGCATGCAGGGGTGATTGTAGGTCTTGGTGGCGTTGCAGGGCACACCTTTGTAGGATATGGAAAAGAAGAGAATGGAT
>DVLR01000372.1 GCA_018715425.1 Candidatus Merdenecus merdavium | reverse complement strand
TATGAAGTAAGAATTGGGTGCAGTTGCAGGAGTATCGTTGAAGCAGCGGGGGGATTTGTTAGTGAACCCTTTGATTTAATTAGCGGTGGTCCCCTGATGGGTAAAGCGATGCCATCCTTAGATGTTCCAGTACTTAAGACTACTTCATCTATTTTAGCATTAAATGAAGAGGAAGCACAAGATTATGAAAGCAGCAACTGCATTCGTTGCGGTAGGTGTGCTGCAGTTTGTCCTTCACGTGTTCTTCCCATGAAACTTGTAAAATGTACTGATCGTAACGATTATCAAGGATTTGAGGAGCAAAATGGTTTGGAGTGCTGTGAATGTGGATGCTGCTCTTATGTATGCCCTGCAAGAATAAAATTAACTCCTTCTTTTGCCAAAGCAAGAAAAGTGATTCAACTGAAGAAAAATCGTATGAAAAATAAAAAGAAAAATTAGGAAGGAGCATATAAAAAATTGAGTAATAAAGCAAATCTTTATACAGCACCTCACGTTAAGAGTACAGATTCCACAAGAAGCATTATGCTAGATGTAGTCATCGCATTGCTTCCAACCACTTTTTTTGGTATTTATCATTTTGGAATGAAAGCAGCTTTGATTATTCTTGTTTCAATTATTACTTGTTTATTGACGGAGTATGTTTATCAATCCTTGATGAATCAACCAGTTACCATTAGTGACGGAAGTGCTCTTGTTACAGGACTATTATTAGCATTAAATCTTCCAAGTACAGTGCCTTTATGGATTCCATTTATCGGAAGTATTTTTGCTATTTTAATCGTGAAACAATTATATGGAGGGCTAGGTCAAAACTTTATGAATCCAGCTCTTGCAGCAAGATGTTTTCTGTTGATTTCTTTTGGAAGTAGAATGTCTACTTTCGCACTGGATGGCGTAAGTGGAGCTACTCCTTTAGCAATGTTAAAAGAAGGAGAGACAGTAAATACAGCATCTTTATTTGTAGGAAATATTGCAGGTTGTATCGGTGAAGTATCTTCCATTGCAATTTTAATTGGTGCAGCATATTTATTATTGAAGCGAGTAATTTCCATTCGTATTCCATTTACCTATATTATTACATTTGCCTTATTTATGTTGATTTTTAGTGGAAGAGGTTTTGACTTAAACTACCTTGGAGCTCAAATCTTTGGAGGCGGATTGCTTCTGGGAGCATTTTTTATGGCAACGGATTATGCATCCAGCCCAGTTACTCCAGTGGGCAAAATTGTATTTGGTGTAGTCCTTGGTATTCTAACAGGTATTTTCCGCTTGTTTGGAGGAACTGCAGAGGGAGTATCCTATGCAATCATCATTACCAATTTATTAGTACCTTTAATAGAAAAAGTTACCGTCCCAGTTGTATTTGGAAGGGAGGGCATAAAACGTGAAAAATAAAGAAAATTCCATTTTAAAAGATACGCTTATTTTATTTGCCATTACTTTAGTTGCTGGTTTATTACTAGGATTTTTCAATCAATTAACAAAAGGTCCCATTGAGGCCCGAAGGTTGGCAGAAAAAAAAGAAACATACCAAAAGGTTTATGCAGAAGCAGTGAACTTTGGATATACAGATCAGCTTGATACTTATGTAATAGATTCAGATAAAATCTTAGCAAGTGCAGAAACCGATCTTAGTAATGTGACCATAGATGAGATTTTAGAAGCTAAAGATGGTGATGATCAAGTCATTGGCTACGTTGTTTCTGCAACATCCAGTGAGGGATACGGTGGTGACATTACGATGGCCGTAGGAATAAAGTTAGATGGAACAGTTGTGTCCGTAGATATGATTACCATTAATGAAACTCAAGGGATTGGAATGAAAGCTACAGAAGATAGCTTTATAGGTCAATACGGAGGCAAAAAAGTTCCTGCTTTTGATCTTGTTAAAGGTGATGCTTCTGGAGACGATCAGATCAATGCAATCAGTGGTGCTACCATCACATCAAAGGCTGTTACAAAAGCCATCAATGGCGCCATATGGGCTGTTGATCAATATATAAATCAACCATAGTAAAGGGCTTAATAAAGTTAGGAGGATTGAATGAACAAATACAGTGAACGCTTATATAATGGCGTAATAAAAGAAAATCCAACCCTTGTTTTGATGCTTGGTATGTGTCCCACTTTAGCAGTTACTACAAGGGCATTTAATGGACTTGGTATGGGGCTTACAACTCTAGTCGTTTTGATGTTATCAAACTTTATGATTTCTGTTTTAAGAAATATCATTTCAGATAAAATTAGAATTCCAGCATATATCGTAGTAATTGCATCTCTTGTTACGATTCTACAGATGTTGTTGCAGGCATATATTCCAGCACTCAATGATTCTTTAGGGATCTACATTCCTTTGATCGTTGTAAACTGTATTATCCTAGGAAGAGCGGAATCCTATGCATCTAAAAACCCGCCATTACTATCCATGATGGATGGTGTGGGCATGGGCTTAGGATTTACCATAGCATTAACAATCATCGGTGCATTTCGAGAGATTTTAGGTAATGGTACCATATTTGGCCTTAGTCAAATTACCATATTTAATTTTAGCATATCTTTTCCAAAGGGATATGAGCCAATGTCTATCTTTGTATTAGCACCAGGAGCTTTCTTTGTTCTTGCATTGTTAACGGCATTTCAAAATAAGATGCAATTACCATCGGCAACAAATAAAAAAGGTAAAGACTGTACATCAGGATGTGCCAATTGCAATAGCCAAAAAGGAGGAAAGTAAGCATGAAAGAATTACTGGTTATTTTAATTGCAGGAGCTTTAGTAAATAATGTTGTGCTAAGTCAGTTTCTTGGAATCTGCCCTTTCCTTGGTGTATCTAGAAAATTAGAGACAGCAGCAGGAATGGGAGGAGCAGTCGTCTTTGTTATTACCATAGCTTCTGCTTTAGCAAGTGCTATTTATACTTTTATCTTGACCCCATTTCATCTACAGTACTTGCAAACCATCGTATTTATTTTGGTGATTGCAGCATTGGTTCAATTTGTAGAGTTATTTCTTAAAAAGTATAGCCAAGGGCTATATAAAGCATTAGGTGTATATCTACCTTTGATTACTACAAATTGTGCAGTACTTGGCGTGGCAATTATAAATGTAAATAAGAATTATGGATTCATAAAGAGTGTTGTAAATGGGTTTGGAACAGCAGTAGGTTTTACCATTGCCTTAATTATCATGGCAGGAATTCGTGAGCGGATAGAGTATAATGATATAACGAAATCCTTTCAAGGTTCCCCTATTGTACTGATTACAGCTGGTCTTATGGCTATTGCATTCTTTGGATTCGCAGGCTTATTATAGAAAGGGAAGGGGCTTAGGAGATGAATATCATAGATGTCGTGATGGCAGCTGTTGTACTTGGAATTATAGGATTGCTGATTGGTGCTCTTTTAGGTGTAGCCTCTAAAGTTTTCCAGGTAGAGGTAAACGAGAAAGCTATTGTCATAAAAGAACTTCTTCCAGGAGTAAACTGTGGAGCGTGTGGATATCCAGGATGTGAAGGTTTAGCAAATGCCATAGCAGCAGGAGAGGCACCAGTAAATGGTTGCCCAGTTGGAAAAGAAAAAACAGCGAAAGCAATTGCTGAAGTAATGAATCAGTAGATCAGAAATCAATAAATAAAAGGAGTATTTTATGATGAAAATGAGTGCAAAGAAGAAGGGACTCATAGGACTTGTTGTAATGGTTGTTTTAGGTCTGGCAGTCTTATTTGGTTCAGATAAATTATATCAAAGACTTGATCAAGTAGGGGAAAATAAAGAAACGGAAGTAGAAAACAATAGTAATCAACAATTGGTAGATGGCTCTTATAAAGTGGAAGATGAAGACTTTGATGAAAGTGGATACAAAGGTGTTGTTAACATCACTGTAGCAGATGGTAAAGTAACAGAACTGACTTGGGATAACTTGGATAAGGATGGAAAAAGTAAATCCCAGTTATCATTGGACGGTGAGTATGTCATGAGTGAAGATGGTCTTTTATGGGCAGATCAGTCAAAAGCTTTAGCAGATTATGTGATTAAAAATCAGACCTTGGATACCTTAAATGTTACAGAAGAAGGAAAGACAGATGCAGTATCAGGAGTCAGTATTAATATCAAAGGATTTATCAATCTAGTTGAAAGCGCACTTGATCAGGCTAAAGGAAAAGAACAAACCAGTGGTTCTTCTAAAACAGAGGATTTCGTTTTGGAAGATGGAAAATACACCTACGAAGATATAGACTTTGATAGTAATGGATATAAGAATACTTTAACTTATACCGTATCCGATGGTAAGATTACAGAACTCATCTGGGATAATGTAGATCAGGATGGAAACTTAAAATCTACACTTTCCTTGGATGGAGAATACGTTATGACGGAAGATGGACTTCCATGGGCAGAACAGTCAAAGGCACTTTGTGATTACGTTCTTGAACATCAATCTTTAGAAGGTCTTAACCTTGGAGAAGATGGTAAAACCGATGCAATATCAGGTGTTAGTATTAGTATAAGTGATTTTTATAATTGCGTGGAAAGAGCTTTTAGATAATATTTTAAATGGAAGATAGGATAAAACAAAAAGATCAGATGGCATGTATCAGCTATCTGATCTTTTTCATATTATTGAGATAATAATGCCTCTGCACCTTCACTATAGTGCAATTGACCATCATCGGTAATAAATACTCCATAAGTATCGTCTAGGGAGTTGATTAAATTCATTCCCTCTTCTAAACCTAAAGAAAAACAAGTAGTACTCAGCCCATCTCCATCAATGGAGTTTTTCGTTATAATCGTCACGGCTGTCAATTGATTTCTAATGGGATACCCACTTTTTGGATCTAACAAATGATGATAATTCACTCCATCGACAAAATGGTTACGTTCATATACACCAGAAGATACAACGGTGGCATCGGATATTTGCAAGGTTCCTACGGTTTCGCTACGATCTTCAAAAGGTTTAGCTAGACCGATGTTAAATGGAGTTCCATCAGGTTTACTACCAATACATAATACATTTCCACCTAGATTAATAATGGCACTTTTAACCCCTTTACTCAATAGTTCCTCTTTCATTTTATCGGCAATATATCCTTTTGCAATAGCTCCTAAATCAATCTTTGTATTAGGATCTAGGAATGTAATTTCATGGTTTTCAATCTTTATTTTTTCATATCCCACACTAGGCAACTGTTTTTTAATTTCCGTATCTGTAGGAAGGATAAAAGTATCACTTGTAAAATCCCAAAGATTCGATACACCACCAATGGTAATGTCAAAACCACCATGAGAGATCTGACTATAGTAAAGGCCTTTTTGTAAGATTTCTTCTAAGACAGGGCTAAGGGAATGGGTCGTTTCTCCTTCTTTTCGGTTGTTTAATTTGCTGACTTCGCTGGTTTCAATGGTCTTACTAAGAAGATTTTCATACTCTTGACATAATGCAAAGACATCATCTATTAGGGTAGGATCATTAGAGTCGTAAAGGGTTACTTGGACAACGGTATTCAACATAAATGAAGTTTTTGAAATAGGTTCTATTTTAGGTTTACAACTGGATGTAAAAAAGGGGAGAGAAAGTAATAAAAAGCCTACTAGTAATTTTTTTTTAAGAATCAGGCTTATTTTTTTATTGCTCTTTATGATTGTATCTTTCATGGAAGGAACATCCTTTCTTATTTCGTCCTATGATACTTTACAACTTGTCTGTGAAAAAAATACCACTTTCAAATAGTATCAAATGAGAAATCCAGTGTCAAGTTTTTTAAAACTCATCAGATCTTACGAATTGATCCAAGAAAATAAGAATCCAGGTTGACTTTATATCTATAGGAGACTTAAAATGGGAATAAGTCGTTTTTATGAACGTAAGGATGAAGCCATATCCACCTCTAAAAGAAATATAGGATATTTAAAAGACGGATATTCTTAAGATTTAGAGACATCAATTTTAAAATTAAATTTCAAAAGGGGGATTCATATGTCTAAGTATTTAATGGCACTGGACCAAGGTACGACCAGCTCAAGATGTATACTATTCAACAAAAGTGGAGAAATCATGAGTGTGGCTCAAAAAGAGTTTACACAGTTCTTCCCGGAAGCAGGATGGGTGGAACATGACCCTATGGAAATTTGGTCTAGCCAATTCTCTGTTGCGACAGAATGTATGGCTAAAATTGGCGCAACCAGTAGTGATATTGCAGCTATTGGTATTACAAATCAAAGAGAGACAACCATTGTTTGGGATAGACA
>DVLR01000371.1 GCA_018715425.1 Candidatus Merdenecus merdavium | reverse complement strand
TAGGTACACCTTTTATATATCCTAAAATAAATCGTCCCTGATGCCCCTCTACTGTGGATTGAGGAAAATAAGGGATATCTTTATAATCTATGATCTCTTTTACCTCTACTTCTTTCACATAGTCTCCTAGTCCTGATCCTAAAACCAATCCTATGGATGGTTGGAAAGAAATCCTAGTTCTTAAGTATTCATAAGCAGCCTTTAATTTTTCTTTATAACTTTTCATCCAAGTTCCCTCCTTTTTATCTATTTCTTATTTTATCATAGTTTTATGAAAAGGTGGAAGCTTTCTCTCTTCAGGCTACTTTTTTATCTTTTACAGATCTTACCTCCACGTATTTCATGTAAGTACGAAATACGTGGAGGTTTCACCTTCCTGTTAAATGATAATACAAACAAGCCCTCCATTGCTATCATTTACTATTTTTTGCATAGTATCTTGTAGTTTTATTTGACTTTCATCACTAATCTGTGCAATTTTACCTCTGATACCATCATCCACCAATTGCTCTATGGTTTTTCCAAAGATATTGGTACTCCATATTCCATCCTCTGTTTTACTATTGGTTTTAATAAAACTAATAAGATCTTCTGCCTGTTCTTCGCTTCCTACAATCGGTGCAATTTCTGTTTCTATATTGGCTCGAATCATATGTATGGAAGGACTTTCTGATTTGATCTTTACTCCATATTTATTACCTTGTTTGATTACCATAGGATCTTCAATTTTAATTTCACTATGTTCAGGAGTCACAACTCCATATCCAGTTGCCCGTACAGACTCTAAGGCACTTTGAACCTTAGTATATTCATTCTTCATCTTTGCTAATTCTTTAATGGTAGACATCAACTGATATTCACCACTAATATTTACTCCTGTCATCTCACTAATTAAATCATAGTAGTATTGATCCTCAATATCGATGATGACCTTTGCAACACCTCTGGCTAATTCTACTTTATCTAGTTTTACTTTTTTTACGAAATCACAGTCAATCTTTAACGTATCATGATGAATATCAGATATAATAGAAATATTCTTCATTAACTGTTTTATATATGTAATCAATTCTTTTTTGATCCTATGATCGATAGGTAACATCTCAACCCATTTAGGAATATAAAACTCAAGTCTAGCAATAGGAAATTCGTAAAGTACACGTTCCATGATTTTATGAATATCATCTTTTCTTAATTGCTCACAGTTTACTGGAATCGTTGATACTCCGTAAGCAATCTCCATTTCATGTGCCATATTCACAGTTTCATCACTAAAAGGTCTTTCGGAATTTAAAAGGACTACAAATGGCTTTCCTAACTTTTTTAATTCCATAATTGTTTTTTCTTCTGCAGGCTGATAATTTTCCCTTGGTATACTACCAAAAGATCCATCACAAGTCACCACAATGCCAATAGTAGAATGATCATTAATCACCTTCTTCGTACCCATTTCTGCTGCTTGGGTAAATGGAATCTCATGATCAAACCAAGGCGTCTTTACCATACGTTCTTTTTGATCTTCTTCTATACCAGATGCACCATCGACAATATACCCTACACAATCAATAAGACGAACTTTTACATCTACATCTTCGCTGATACTAATATCTGCTGCCTCTTTTGGTATAAACTTAGGCTCAGTAGTCATAATGGTAGAGCCTGTAGCAGATTGCGGCAGCTCATCTTGAGTTCTTTGCTTACTATGTTCATCTTCTATATTGGGCAGCACCATTAAGTCCATAAATCTTTTGATAAATGTTGACTTACCCGTGCGGACTGGCCCTACAACACCTATGTAGATCTCTCCGTTGGTACGGGCTTGTATATCTTTATATACGTTAAAATTGTCCATAAAAATCCCCTCTCTATATTCACTAATACATTGTATGCAAGAATGTCTCATACTATGACTAAAAATGAAAAGATTGGGGATTTTTTATTTCTATCGTTGGCGGTTTGCCGCTTTTACCACATGAGAGATTAATATAGAAGTCGTGACAGTTCCCACACCTCCTGGAACAGGTGTGATTCCTTCTACCAGCTCTTCTGCCTCTTCTAACTTTACATCTCCACATAGTTTTCCGTTTTCGTCTACATGAATTCCTACGTCAATAACGATTTGTCCTTCTTTTAAATATTCCTTGCCAATGATCCTTGCTTTTCCTGCTGCTACGATGACAATATCTGCTTCTCGAGTAACAGAAGGCAAATCCTCGGTTTTAGAATGACAGATTGTTACTGTTCCATTTTCTTTTAAGATCATCATAGACACTGGCTTTCCAACAACTAAACTTCTGCCAATTACAACAACTTTTTTACCAGTAAGATCAATCTGGTAATGGTTTAATATTTCCATACAAGCTGCTGCTGTACACGGTGGAAATCCTTCTTTATCTCCAGAGTAAATACTTGCCATAGAAGTTTTTGTAATACCATCAATATCCTTAGCTGGATCTAAATGTTCTAAAATACGTTTTTCATTGATGTGCTTCGGTAACGGCCTAAATAAAAGAACACCATGGATGGACGCATCCATATTCGCCTCTTTTATTACCTGAACCAATTCCCTTTCTTCTATATCAAGAGGAAGAACTCTTTTTATCACTTTTACTCCAAGTGTTTCAGCTCTTTTACTAGCTCCCCTTTCGTAAGAGATATCATCTTCATGTTCTCCTACACGAATCATGCAGATCGCTGGCTCTATTCCTTTATCCTTTAGCTCAAGAACCTCTTTTTTTATCTTTTTATTTAAAGATGCATTTACTTCTTTACCTAATAATCTTTTTGCCATGCTGCCCTCCTAACGTAATCTTTGCTCTACCATATGGAAGATATCTTCCGCTTTTTGACCATAAATACGAATCATTTCATCTGTTCTAACATTACAGTCCTTGGCATAATCTAAATCTTTCATAGAATTGGTATTGATATATACATTTAAACTGGCACCTAAAAGTGCAGATCGACAAAGAATGGCACCTACTCCAGCATCACTAATGGCCATAGCACTACCTTTTTTAGCAAATTCCTCTATGACATCAATTGCATCACAGCAACTCTCCATGATCTTCATAGGAACATCACAAGCCTCTCTTAAAGCTTGTTCTAAGGTTTCAGCCTTTACTTGTTGTTCTTCCTTTGTATTCTTTGGCATTCCATAGGCTTTTAACAGTGTATCCAAAACAGCCACATCAGCTTCTACTAAATCCAGAAGATTTTTTTGAATCCTATCAGCTTTTTCTTTCATTAAAATCATATCATCTTGCACATCTATATATTTCTTTTTGCCCACGGTTAAGCTGCCTACCATATTTCCTAGAGCTGTACCTAAAGCACCTACTAATGCTGAAATACCACCACCACCTGGAACAGGTGCTTTTGATGCCACAATATCTACAATATCCTTACAAGATTTGTCCATGTAATTTACCTTTGTATTCGTCATTATCTCCAACCTCTCTAAATTCAATAACGGTTCTTATCCCATTTAAGGGAGCCTATATGTAGTTTCACTCCAAGGATTGCTCTTAAAGGAAACAGATTAAACATCCATAGAATCTCGGAAGCTACAGTTTATGAAATGATCGTTTACCAAACCTGCAGCCTGCATGAAAGAATAACAGATGGTACTTCCTACAAAACGAAAGCCTCTTTTTTTTAGGTCTTTGCTCATTGTATCAGAAATCTCATTGTTAACTGGAACATCTTCCATCCGTTCAACATGATGAATCATAGGTTTTCCATCAACAAAAGACCAAATGTAATCTCTAAAACTACCAAACTCTTTTTGTATCTCTAAAAAGGCTTTGGCATTTCCAACTAAAGCATCTATTTTCCTTCTATTTCTAATAATTCCAGCATCCTTAAGAAGGTCTTCCTTCTTTTTGTCATCATAGTTACAGATGATTTGAGGATCGAATCCATCAAAAGCTTTCCCCATAGTTTCCCTTTTATTTAGAATCGTAATCCAACTCAATCCTGCCTGCATCCCTTCCAGTATCAAAAGTTCAAATAATTTATTGTCTTCGTACACTGGTTTTCCCCATTCATGATCATGATATTCCAATTCTATCTCTTGTTTTGCCCACGGGCATCTCACAACTTCCATCCATCTCTCCATTTACGGTACGTAAGAATTTTAAAATTCTACTGATTTCTCTTATCTTCTATTAGAATAAACCTGTAATAACTCCTGCCTCATCTATATCGATTTTCTGTGCAGCTGGAACCTTCGGTAGTCCTGGCATAGTCATAATATCTCCTGATAATGCCACAATAAAACCTGCTCCTGCAGATACTTTTAGATTACGGATAGTAACTTCAAAATCCTTTGGAGCTCCCAATAATTTTGCATCATCAGAAAAACTATACTGAGTTTTTGCAACACAAATGGGATAATCCCCAAATCCTAATTTATCCAAATCAGCAGCCTGTTTTTTTGCTCCAGCAGTTAATACGACTCCTTTACCATGATAGATCTTTTGTACGATGGTATTTAATTTTTCTTCTATGGTTGTTCCAAGTTCATAAGAAAATTTAAAATCTTTTGGTTCTTCACATAGTCGAATGACTTCCTCTGCAAGTGCTACACCGCCTTCGCCACCTTTTGCCCAAACTTCTGACAAAGCTACATTGACACCCACTTCTTTACATTTTTTCTCTACAAAATCAAGTTCTGCTTTCGTGTCTGTTGGAAATGCATTGATAGCTACAACACAAGGAAGACCATAGACATCTCTAATATTACCTACGTGTTGTAATAAATTCGGTATTCCAGCCTCCAGTGCTACTAAGTTTTCTTCATTTAATTGATCTTTTGAGACACCTCCATGATGTTTTAAAGCACGGACTGTGGCTACTACTACTACTGCTGAAGGTTTTAATCCTCCCATTCTACACTTAATATCCAAGAATTTTTCAGCTCCTAAGTCGGCTCCAAATCCTGCTTCTGTCAATGCATAGTCACCTAATTTTAAAGCCATTTTAGTAGCCATGATAGAGTTACATCCATGAGCAATATTGGCAAATGGTCCACCATGGACAATTGCTGGCCCATGCTCTAGGGTCTGTACAAGGTTTGGTTTTAAGGCATCTTTTAATAATGCTGCCATAGCACCTTCCGCCTTTAGATCTCCTGCTGTTATCGGTAGCTGATCATAGGTGTAGCCAACTACAATTTTTCCTAAACGTTCCTTTAAGTCTAAAAGATCGGAGGATAAACATAAAATTGCCATTACTTCAGATGCAACTGTAATATCATATCCATCTTCTCTTGGTATGCCATTTACTCTAGCTCCCAAGCCATTTACGATCCCCCGTAATTGCCTATCATTCATATCTACACAGCGGTGCCATGTAATTCTTCTAGGATCTATATTCAATTGATTCCCCTGAAAAATATGATTATCCAATAGAGCAGCTAATAAGTTATTTGCGGCACCAATTGCATGCATATCACCAGTAAAATGTAAATTAATGTCTTCCATTGGAACCACTTGAGCATAACCGCCTCCTGCTGCTCCACCCTTGACTCCGAATACTGGACCAAGTGACGGTTCTCTTAAAGCTACCACTGCATTTTTTCCTATTTTTCTCATACCATCTGCTAATCCCACAGTCGTCGTTGTCTTTCCTTCTCCAGCTGGTGTAGGATTAATGGCTGTTACTAAAATTAATTTTCCATCTTCCGCTTTACTTTCCTTCAGAAGGTTGTAATCAATTTTCGCCTTATACTTACCGTATTGTTCCAAATAATCTTCTGGAATCCCTGCCTCTTTTGCTATGTCTGTAATTGGATGCAACTTGGTTTCCTGAGCAATTTCGATGTCACTTTTGTACCCCATAAAAATCCCCTTTCTACTGATATCTCTTATTTGATTCTAAACGAATTCCTTCTTGATCTTTTCTATTTACTTTAGCTCCTTCTTACCTTCATGTGTGATACTTGCCATACCTAAAATATCTTCTACATCTTGATGTTTATTTAAAGAATAGATATGTAGCCCATTAATTCCAGCATTAATATACTTATGGATCTGCTTCACCGTATATTCTTTACCAGCTTTTTTAAAGTCTTCTGGATTTTCTCCATAACGGCCAATAATCTCTGATAAATCTCTTGGTATAGAACAACCATTCATAACTGCCATGCGTATGACAGCATCCTTGGTCAACACTGGCATCACACCAGCTACAATTGGTACATAAATCCCTGCTTTTCTGATTTTTTCAACCCAGCGTTCATACTGTTCTACATCATGGCAAAGTTGAGTCATGATATATTCACCACCACAATCCTGTTTGATTCTTAAATGTGTGATATCTTCTTCAAATGTGGGACTTTCAATATGTTTTTCGGGAACCCCTGACATAGCCACACAAAACTGTGGATGTCTTTCTTTAATGAATCGGATGAGTTCATTGGCATAAGTAAATTCTCCATTGGTTCCATCGTATCCTTTTGGTATGTCTCCTCTTAGGGCTAATATATGATCAATTCCCATATCTAAATAGGCATTAAGCATTTCATTTATTTCTTTTTTCGAACTGTTAATACATGTAAAATGAGTAATGGGAGTAGTCTTTCCACTATGCTTTATATTCTCGCATATTTCTGTGTTTCTTCCTGCATTGCTACCACCTGCTCCATAGGTACAACTAATAAAGTCAGGGGAAAACTGATACAAATGCTCTAATGTATTTAACAGTGGTTCTAAAGGTTTATCCTCTTTAGGTGGAAATACTTCAAAGGATAAAGTTAATCTTTCTTTTAAGAGTTCTGATATTCTCATACATATTACCTCCAAATCATGTCTTGTTTCTAATTTACAAGGTTGCTCATCCAATGTCAATGACTTCATCTCTAATTGCTTATAGGGGTTTTCTACTAATCTATATAGCTTCCTTCTATTCCCTTTTTAACCACGATTTGACTGTCAATCCGCTCTCTTAATTCACTTACGTGAGAAATAATCCCCACAAGCCTATTTCCCTTCGTTAAAGTCTGCAAAATCGTAATGGCCTGTTCCAGAGATTCTGCATCTAAAGCGCCAAATCCTTCATCAATAAACATGGTGTCAATTTGGATTCCACCTGCTAAGCTTTGAATGACATCAGATAATCCAAGTGCTAAAGATAGGGCGGCCTGGAATGATTCTCCACCTGATAGGGATTGAACCGTTCTGGATTTCCCAGTATTGTAGTCATAAACGTCTAAATCAAGCCCTACTTGGTTTAATCGATTATGAGTTTCCTGCCTAATTAAAAGTTCAAATCTACCATCTGACATAACTTCTAACCTTTTATTTGCCTCTGCAACGATCATGGAAAAATAAGCAGACTGTACGTATCGTTCAAAGGTAATTTTAGCTG
>DVLR01000038.1 GCA_018715425.1 Candidatus Merdenecus merdavium | reverse complement strand
AGTATCTTTTCAAGTATATAATTACTGTAGCTTATTAACCATTGCTGAAGTGATGACAGATGATCATGGAAAGGCTTCTTTCGAAACAGGACTGGGCAGTTTATACATTTTAGTAAGTAAAAAAGGACATTATGGAACAGAGTTTATTCATGTGAAACACGATCATAACAATCTTTATGTCATGAAAATCAAGAAGGATTTGAAGATGGATTGTGATTGGAAAGCCTTTGATATGATTGCACCTAAGGATGCCCCAATAAATACTTGGGCTCCAACGAAAGAGCAAAAAGAAAGCTCAAAGATCAGAATTGATGCTGCGAACCATAAAAGGGTCAAAAAAGTGTCCAGATGGGAAAATGAAGAACTTAGGAAATTCTTATCTCAGGATGACAAGGAAAGCACCCATTCACAATCAGTACATGAACTCGTCGATAGTGATTTAAGAAAGAAATTACTGAAAACTTTGACGAATAAAGATCTTACTGATTGTAAAGCAGAAATATTAGAGGATCATTTCACTCACGTTATGGATATAAAAAAAGATGATGAATTTTTTACTTCCTACGTATTAAATCCAAGGGTATGGGATGAGATACTATCACCTTATCGATCTGTTATTTTGAGAATTCTTACAAAAGAAGAAAAAGAGGAATTTCAGCAAGATCCTAAAGAGATATGGAATTGGATTCAACGTCATATTAAAACAGAAGATCAAAAAGAACACCCTGGTTTATTTACAACTCCAGTCGCTATTTTAAAAACAAGGGTTGGAAGTCAAAAATCGAAAAAAGTATTGTTCGTGGCCATTGCTAGGACCTTAGGAATACCTGCTCGATTACATCCTTACGATCATGCCATGGAATATGTTCAAGAGGGTCGTTTTGTTACCGTATTTGAAAACGAAGCTAAAACATCTACTTTAGAGTTACGGAATAAAGAAGGTATCTTGTGGAGATACCTACAAAACTGGAGTATGGCTAGATGGAATGGTGGTAATTATGAAACCCTGAATTTATCTAGTGTAGAATGGAATGGCAGTCGTATAAGCTTAGCTTTACCAGAAGGAAGATACCGCATATTAACAGGGAATCGCTTACCAAATGGTAATGTATTTGCATATCAAAAAGAAATTGTCCTCGAGAATGGAAAAACAGAATTCCTTGATTTAGAATTGCGCCAGACAAATTTAGAAGATATGTTGTTACAGATTTCTATTCACGATTTTACTTTAAAAGATCAAAGGGGGAAAGACGTTTCTATCAGTGAATTAACAAAAACTGACAAACGAATGATCCTGTGGTTAGAAGAAAGTATGGAGCCAACAGAGCATATTTTAAATGAACTTTTAGAATTAGATAGTGAGTTTACAGAGTATAAAGATCATATTATTTTTATTGTTCATTCAAAAAAAGCATTGGAAGACCCAACCTTAAAGCGTGTTTTAAAGAAATTTCCAACAATAGAAGTTTATTATGATGATACCATGGATACATCTGCTTCTCATATAGAAACCGTCGGTAGAAGAGTTTATGTGGATCATGAAAAGTTACCCCTTATTCTTGTAACAAATAAAGAACGGCATGTGATCTACGCAACCAGTGGTTATAATGTTGGAACTGGTGAAATGTTACTTCGAATTATGCATACGTAGTATAGGAGCAATAGCTTCGATTTATCCTTGAATATAAAACAATTGCCGCTACATCTATGTTCTTAGATGTAGCGGCTTAGTCTTTAAAAAAACATGAATTTTTCTCTAGAAAGAAAATGTTAGCTCCAGGAAAAAGGATGATGCTCTGTTCCTACTTCAAAATGATATTTGATAATACCTAAATCTACTTTAGAATAAAATCCACCTAAAGATTTTATTGACACAGTATCATCCTTCAAAGTGAGAAAGAACTTTTGCTGATTCGATGCTGTAGGAGCAAGTAGTGCAGCTTCCATGCCATTTCGAAACCACTTTGGCATATCCCCTGGAACAGAACAGAGAGTTTCTAAAGATTTAGAAGTATGAGGAACTCCCTGTGTTTTACCATAACCTAGAGATAATACGCACACTAATTTTTCCCCTTGATGAATGACGCAATTTTTCTTGGTAACACCTTTAGAAAAAGTCATAGCAACCCAACAAGTATTAAGGCCCAATGTCTGTGCTTTCAGAGCCACCCGCTCACCGTAGTAGCCGATTTCTTCTTCAAGATTGTCTCCCTTTTTTCCGATAAGTGCAATATAGTTTTGAACACCAGAAAACTTGCCATAATGAGCCATCATACCATCAAAGGCTTTAGGCTCGTTGGTAACAAGCTGAATATGAAGTCCACTTTCTTGGTTACAAGCATCTACTTCCTCTTGTAGTTGTTTTACCAAGGATTCAGGAATAGGTTTATCCAGATAATTACGTACGGAATGTCGATTTTTTATAGCTTCTAATAGTTCCATTTTAATACCTCCTAAAATGTAATAATTTTTATATTAATTATGTTCTCCGCTTCTATCAGGTAATATTTTCATGATGTTTTTTACATGCTCCAACATGTTAATCAGTTTTTGCAGTTCCGTCACATCAGCATCGAAATAATAAAAATGCGTGTTCCTTCACGGCGCATTTTTAGAAGATCTGCATCTTTTAGAATTTGCAAGTGGTGGGAGATGGCAGGCCTAGATAAATTCGTTAATGTAGCAATTTCACCTACGCGCATGCCTTCACATTGACCATCATGATTACAGGCAAGTATTTGAATAATAATGTGTTGTCTCACTTCGTTACCGATAGCAGATAATACCTTCTGACAACTTTTAAACTCTGTTAAAAGAGTTAGCTTTTCATTTTTATCAAGCATATAAGTCTCCTCCGTTTAAACACTTAAACCATTATACCATATATTTTAAAAAAATATCAATGGTAAAGAAAATCAAGACCAATATCATCATAATAGAACCATAGATGATCAATGGTTAAATTTATAGAGGAAAAATTAATATATATTCAATTGTTGAATGTCATGTTTCTTGGTATGATAAAAGTAGCAAAGTCCATTGTATAAATATGATCGGGAGGTTTTTGTATGGAGATTGGTGAAGTAATAAGAGAATACAGAAAAAGAAAAGATATAACCCAAGAGGAGATGGCAAGGCGCCTTGGAGTGACTACACCAGCGGTTAATAAGTGGGAAAATGGTAATTCACAACCTGATATCAGGTTGTTGCCCCCTATTGCCAGATTGTTAGATATTACTCTAGATACTTTATTATCGTTTGAAAAAGAACTTACTGTAGGGGAAATAAATAATATTATTTATGAAATTGATAAAAAGTTAAAACATGAACCTTTTGAAGAAGTATTCCAATGGGTAAAAATGACTCTTGAACAATATCCAAATTGCGAACAGTTGATCTGGCAAGCTGCTCTACTTTTAGATGTATGGCATTTAAAAAAGAAGGATCCAGATGCAGAAAAATATGAAAATTATATCAATAGCTGTTATGAACGAGCATTGGACAGCGAGGATGAAAATATTAGGAATAAAGCAGCTGATTGCTTATTTGAGTTTTATTCCAGAAAAGAGCAGTTTGAAAAAGCTGAGGACTATTTGAGTTATTTCTCAAATCAAAATCCAATCAAAAAAATAAAACAAGCATTTATTTATAGTAAGACAAATCGGAGAAAGGAGGCGTATCAGGCATATGAAGAATTATTATTTGAAGGTTATGACACCATGAATAGGGTATTTCAAAGCATATATTTTTTGGCTATGGAGGATGAAGATAAGGAAAAGGCTTATAAGATAGTTGAAAAACAAAGTACATTGGCAAATGTTTTTGAAATGGGTGAATATCATGAGGTACACCTAAAACTGGATCTAGCAATATCAGAAAAAGATGTTAAAGTAACCATAGAAACTATGGAACGTATGCTTTCTAGCCTTGATACAATATCTGGTTTTATCAATTCAACTTTATACGAACATATGGCATTCAAGAAAAATGAGGACTTTACGAAAGAACTTCATAAGAATTTGCTTACTGAATTTAGCAATGAAGAAACGTTTGGTTATTTGAAGGGAAACAAACAGTGGAAAAAACTAATAAATAGCGATTCTACTTTTAAATGACATGGATAACGTAATTTGAAGATTATTTTATTGATCTATTTGAAAAACATGTGTTTGTCGTATAGATGTATGGATCATATTTAAAGTGTATACTCTAAAGTCTATGGAATTCACTACTTGACAATACGGTACTATGCGTTCATAACGAAATCATCACAATTAGTCTGCCCCCATGCCGTACACGCGATATGTGTCACTCTCCGCGTTAGGTCCGTGATAATCACTCATATTCATCGGGTGTGCTGAATTCAATGATTCCAACATCCTCCAGCTAAATAGTGTTAAATCATCACGTTGCATAACTGTATCCAAGTCAAAAAATGCAGCTTCACTATTTTCGGCACCATCGCTGACTGGCTCACCAGAAACATATCGCATCATAAATGCGATATACCATGCGTCTGGTAAGAATCGCACACACAAAATTGACTCCGCCTTGGCAACTACGCCTGTTTCCTCGTAAATCTCACGCGCGGCAGCGACTTCTGGCATTTCACCAAGCTTTATATGTCCACCAGGAATCAGCAGCTGTCCTTTATATGCACCATAAGTAATGATTTTATCCTCCTTATAATAAGTAATATCATTCTATCATGATTTGGTTACTATTAAAAGGTTATTATGATCTTTACTTAAAGCAGCCGATAGTAAATAAATATCTCATTATGTTTCCCATATTAACAAAACGACAAAACTCCTTTCATCTAAGATCCCTAAAGATTCTAGTTAAAAGGAGTTTGTTTTTCGTTTATCTTTTCTACCTATAAATTTAAGAAATCACTTTCTTTCTCTGAAAGATCTCTTTAATATCAGCTCCAGCTACAATAGAGCCTCCTACGATGATGATACCGCAGATAACACTCTTAACATCAGGAAGTGTATGGAGTAATACAAGGGCAAAAACAATGGACCAGGCTGAGTAAGTAATATTAAGGGCCATAGCCTTTGACGCTCCTAACGTTGAGATCGCTTTATAATAACAAAGGTAGGAAGCTGTTCCAAATAAAGCTGAAAGCAAAATGATTCCAGATGTTTTAGTGAAAGCAATATCGAGAGTGAACCCCCATCCTCCTAAAAGTGTCAAAATTACAATTCCATAGAATAGCGTTGATGATAATTGGCGTATCTGTAAAGCGTGTTCATTATTAATATCTGGATCTTTCATTCCATATGCGCAAATTACTGCTTCAGATGCCCAACCAACACAACATAAAATTGCTGCTCCAAATCCTAATACCACATTTTTTATATTTCCTGATGATGGAGAATATCCCATAATGATGACACCGCCAATGCTTACCAACAATCCAACGATTTGGCTTATCTTCATCTTCTCTTTTAAAAAGATATAAGCGAAAAGTGCACCAAGAGCTGGGAATAAAGCTGAAATAATTGCTGTATATGCTGGACCTATTAAATGGATTGCCGTCACATATCCTGACATCCCAATAGGACCTCCCATAAGTGCCCCTAAAACTATAAACTTGCCACTTCTTGTTTTTAAAGCTCGAATCACGTTTTTATACTGTTTTCTAAATCCCATATAGATAAACATCCATATGGTTGAAAAGAAATCGTGTAGAAAGGTACTTACAAATGGTGCTAAAAATACTGCCTGTGAATCTGATATAAATGGTGTCATTGCTAAAGCCACACCTAATATAACGGTATCTAGTGCCCAAAAAACTCCAGCTGCTAAACCTGTAATCATCTCTTTTTATCCTCCTCTGTTTAGGAATGTTTTTGTTCTTTGAAAATACGATAGTAATCTTTTGCATATCTATACTGTCTCAGGGAATATTCACCAAATTCAACACCCAATAAACTCTTATATTCGCACCAGTTACTCCATAGTAGCCCGCATGCAGCAATATAACAATAAATTTTTAAACGTACATTATGATGGCACCCTTCTGGGAAATACATATCAATGAGTCGATTAACTTCGGATTCATTATATAAAGAATAGATAGCAAACATGGCAATATCTACGTGAGGATCTTGCATGCCTGAGTATTCCCAGTCAATCAATTTAATTTCTTCACTGCCATTGTCACATGGTACAAAGAGAAAGTTATCAGGAACTGCATCCATATGTGTTAGAACCCAATCTTTCGGTTGACTGTCAATATACTCTTTTAATTCATATACTCTCTCCTTCGTTTTCTCATAATCGCGATAGCAAGAAGGCTGTCCCTTTCTCAGTGTTTCATAAAATTCAATTTTTTCAAAAATATTGAATGTATGATCGATCTGCAATTTCATATTATGGAATTGGCGCAGTTTTTTCATACAATTCTTAACATCTTCTTCCTTTGAAGCATCACAATTTCTTACATTCTCAAGGTATTCCGTTATTTTATAACCATTGTCGGGATTGATATAGATGATCTGATCACATAATCCTAAATCTTTAATTTTTTGATAAACCTTATACTCTTCATCACGGTGGATCAATTCATCGGTTTCTTCACCAGGAACTCTCATAATATATTTCTTATTTTTAACAGTAAATAAAAAAGAACGGTTTGTCATACCTCTTTTTAGCACTGTGATATCTACGATCTCACTTAAAGGAACATCTAAAACATCTGAGATTAATTCTAAGGTATCGGTTTTTAATGCATCGGAATCTTCGTCTAGTTTGCGGAGCTGTTCATATGTATTAATCTCATAAGTATTCTCAGAAGATACTACCTTTGCAGCCACTGACATTTTACCTTGTTTAAATAAGGCTTCTTCCCAAAAATCATCTTGATGTTTTTTATTCGCATCCATTTCTAGTAGACGATTTCTAAGATCTTTGCTATCTTCTCCTGATATGTATGCAATTCCTATCCATTGATTCCCGTTTTCAGCCGTTTTTACTAACTCTTGATGACGATTTACTCTAATAGTACTCTCTTCATCGATGGTATCAGTAACCATGTACCAAGAATAAAGTTCCCTTTGATCAAATGGATTTTCCCCACACCATACATCGCAGGGAATAATATAGGTATGATCAATTTTATCTGCAACCAATGATAACGAATGTAAATTATTTTTAATTGCATAATCCATATTCACCTTTAAGTCAACAGAATATTTATCAATAAGATATTCATAGGATTCTTTCATAAATCCAACAACCAAAGTGATATCGTAGATTCCTTTTTGATGTAACTGAGTGATCATTCTTTCGATGAGATATTCACCCTTTACCTGGATAAGTCCCTTAGGCGTTTCGCTATTAATAGGTATCATTCGCATTCCGTATCCAGCAGCCAAAATAATTGCATTCTTAGGTTTGCCCTCTTCTAATAGTTTATGTCCCATGGGAGTAATCTGCATATCTTCATCTATATAACCATCTCGCTTTAAGATTTTAAGAGATTCATTGACTTTTCCCAATGAATACCCAGATTCTTTAGCTAGGACTCTTTGATTCTTAAACCCAGATTCGATAATCTTAAGTATATCTTTCTCATAATTGTTCATCATAACTCTCCTTTCGTATTTCACGAACATAATTAGAATTATACACTTTTTTAAGAATTTGTAAAGCCCTAATTAAGACTTTTTAAAAAAATCTTAATTAGGGCTTTGTTTTAAATTAAAATATTTAGATTAAAGAAGACCATACTTTTCAAGTAATTCTGGTATTATGGAATGGCTGAGTTTTT
>DVLR01000370.1 GCA_018715425.1 Candidatus Merdenecus merdavium | reverse complement strand
GGTAGCTATTTTATGCCATGTGCTTATAAATATATTGTAAGGAGATAACAAAATGAAGAAAACTGCTTTAATAACAGGAGCATCCAGTGGATTGGGGCTAGAGTTTGCAAAAATATATGCTAAACAGGGATATCATCTTGTTTTAGTAGCAAGAAACGAAGGAAAACTGTATTCCCTTAAAAGTGAATTAGAAAAAAAATATCAAGCTACTGTACATGTATTTGCAAAGGATTTATCACTAGATGACTCCCCATTTGATGTGTTCGACTATGTATTGGAACATCATATTGTCATAGATACTTTAATTAACAATGCCGGCTTCGGCGACTTTGGAACGTTCGCTCATTCCGACTTACAAAAACAAACGGACATGGTTCATGTAAATGTCCTTACTCTTATGCAATTATGTCATTTGTTTCTAAAGCCCATGATCCAACGGGGAAATGGTAATATTATTAATATGTGCTCCATAGCTGGTTTTCAACCAGGTGCAATGATGTCTACCTATTATGCAACAAAAGCATTTGTATTATCTTTTTCGGAGGCGATCTCCGTGGAATTGAAGGGAACGGGAGTTTCCGTGATGGCTTTATGTCCTGGTCCAACTAAAACTGGATTCGAAGAAAAAGCTGATTTAGGAATGTCAGGATTATTTAAAAATATTAAAAATTCAACGGCAAAAGAAGTGGCCGAATTTGGTTATAAAAAAATGAAAAAGAAAAAAGTGGTTGCTGTTCATGGCATAAATAATAAAATCATTGTTTTCGGTTCTAAAATACTTCCACGAAAAGTGGTTAGAAATCTTGTTTATAAAATTCAAAATTGAGAACCTTTCCGTTCTCATCCATCACCACAAACCTTAATACGCTCTTTCTTTTATGACAGCCCAAAAAAAGAGGCATGATAACAACTTCTATGGTTTTTATCACACCTCTTTTGACTCTTATTTATTATATTCTTTATATAATTCCGAATTTTTAAAGATTTTTTTCTTTCTCAGCCACATCATCAATGATCCTAGGAAAAGTATAGCGCATACGCCAGTTCCGATATAACTATACATCACCGTTGATGGAATTGTGCTCTTTATCACTGTATTTTCACCAATTCCGTTCATTCCACAGGAATTTGTAATAGCATATAGCATTTGATGTGAAGCTTCTCTCATAGCGCTTACCATCACTGGATCGTCTTCATACTTTGGAAGCTGCTCTACAATGTACCACAGCATAGCATCAAAAGAACTTGTTCCAGCAATGAGTGCATCTGGTCCATTTACATACTCCACTAGAATATTATCAGTAATACTAAGTCCATTGGAACCCCATTCTTCACGCATAATATTGGTCATCAAGCCGCGGTGTGCCGCTGACCAAGTAGTACCCCAGCGAGTGTAAGCTGTCATAACACCATTAGCATTTCCTTCTTCAAAGGGAATCTGAAATGCTTTTAGGTAAATTTCTCTGGCGGCTTGCTCATTGATCCAGACACCAAGACCTTTTCTATCCTGTTCAGAATCATTTAACGCAAAGTGTTTCATCACAACATGAACACCCTTTTCTTGGATCCCAGTTACTTCTGCTGCACTGATTTTACCTGATAAAAATCCATCTTCTGAATAGTATTCAAAGTTACGCCCTCCATAAGGAGTACGATGCATATTGTTGCCAGGGCCATAAAGCACAGGAATCTCAGCTTCTAAACAATCATTTCCTACGATTCTCCCAACTTCATAGATGAGTTCATCATTCATGGTTGCTGCCATAACGTCTTCAGAAGTTAATGCCGTAGTTTCTACATCCAAAGCTCCACCAAATAAGGTAACAGTCAATCCCTGAGGGCCATTCTCATCACGAGTACCTGGAGCCTGAACAGACTCCACTGGCATGGTCCAGTGAAAAGCATCGCCAATAAAGGATACCATCTCACCAAAGGTCATCTGATCCAATAAGGGTTCCCAATCAGGATCATCATAATCCTTACCGATCATATCATAAAGTTTATAACCATTTTTTGCTCCAAGAGTTGGCATTTCAACACTTTCATAGTCTGCAGAATCATAAAGAAGATTCTGAAGACCTGCTATGAGACCATCTGTTAATTTGATTTTTAACGTTTCTTCTGGCCATGTGCCTTCCCAGTCCTTACGTGATAAGTATGTGATTGTTTCGTCTACCACATGACTTAAATTAATATCTGCATCGGATAACTGATTAACAATTGGAGTTCCGTTTTTACTCACTGCATACGTTGTTGTATCTAATTCAGGATTGTTCCAAAGAGCAACCAACTCACTGTTTCCAGCTTCATCCATACGTCCTTCGGTGTTTTCTGGAGTATATCCTTTGGCTGAAAGCACATTATTTACAGCATGATGTGAATCTGTAGCCGCGGTGAAATAATAATCCCCAGCATCTAAAATATAAGTACCAGCACCATATGTATCATAGCTTGCCACATGCATGCCATCTACTTCAATGGTCAATGTTTCTGATGCTCCTGGTTCCAGGATCTGTGTTTTTCCAAATCCTACTAAGGATACCGCTGACTTTTCCACACCATTGTCATTATCATACTGAGTATATGGACTTGATACGTAGATCTCTACGGCTTCCTTTCCCGGAACATCACCAGTATTGGTAACATTTACCTGAATTGTATATGTGGTTGAAGCTGGATCATAGTCCATCTCCATGTCACTATATTCAAATTCACTATAGCTTAGGCCATAGCCAAAGGGATATGCAACTTGGTTTTGATAAATATAATCTCCAGCATTTCCTATTCCCATTACATAATCTTCATAGCGTGTTTCATAATATTTATAACCTACGTAGATCCCTTCCTGGTAAATCATATAGGATCTTCCTTCTATTGGAACAGCGCCACCTTCCACATATCCATCATAATTTGTCGCTACAAAATTTTGCATTGCAGGAGATGAAAAGTTATCGTAACAGTATGTATCTACCAAACTTCCTGAAGGATTCACAACACCAGCAATAATGTCTGTCACTGCATTGATACCAGAGATTCCCACATCACTAATCCATAATACAGAATCTACGTCATATTCATTCTCTTGCATAAAATCCAGCTCTAATGCATTTGCAGTGTTTAATAAAACAATAATGCGGTCAATTTTCCCATCTTCCTTCATTGCAGAAAGCTGACTCATCATTTCTCTTTCATTGGCATCCAATTCAAGATAGTTTAATTTCTGAAACTCAAGATCTATACCTTCGCCTCCTACACGGCTAAGTACAACAACTGCTGCATCACTGTATTCTTCTACGGAAGATAGGACCTCATCCGTGTAAACTTCCCAAGGAACCTCTCCTACTGCCGCAGCTGTTCCTGATGTAAGAGAACCACCATCACGCTTATATTTACTGCCTTCTCCTTCTGAATAAAATTCCCAAAGAGTTGGATTTACTTTTATCCCACTTTGCTGAAAAGAGGCCATAAAATCATCTGCCTTAGATACATCAACATTTGCAGATCCTGTTCCTCCATAAATGATATCAATGGATGAATTTGAGAATAAGCTAACCTTTGCTCCTTCTTCAAGAGGGAGAGCTTCCTCTTGGTTAAATAACAGCGTAGCTCCTTCCGCTTCAACTTGATATACGATCTGCTTTCCAGCCTCAACTCTTTCCTCATCTGTGGCAAAATCTGACGTAAAGTACTGTGCTTCTGGATCTTCATTCTTCAGTTTCCAGAAGGTTCCCCCCATCAATGCTACCATGGTATTATCAAACAACGTAAATATACCAGATACCACCAAGGAAATAACCAGTAATACACAGGTTAAAACCGTTAAAATACTCCAGGGGCGAACCGCCTTTCTCTTTGCCTTTTTAAATGTTTTTTTATCCATTTCTTGTTACTCCTTCTCCTTTTGTAAACTTTTTCATTCTATTAGTACCTATCCTGGTAACACTTATTCCTCCTTCTTACATTTATCATTCTCATTCCATATTTCTACTCATATATAATAGAGCTGAACCATTCCCATATATGGTTCTCCATATTACCAAAATTTTTCTAATATTTCCTCTTAAGAAGCCAATTTTATTGCACAAAAAGCACAACTTATTCATCTTTTGCCATAAAATATACCGTGATTTTTTAAATAAATCAACCTTTTAAACTCTATAGGTTGTTATTTTGACGTAAGTGGTCATTTTTATAAGAAAAACCTGAAGATTTGTGCCTATTCTTTACACACAAATCTCCAGGTTCAAGTACTAAGAGGAAGCAATATCTTTAACACAAAACACTGAAACTCTGTCCCAATAGCTATTTTCCCACCATATTTTTCTGCTATGTGACGAATACTTTTCAGACCAAATCCATGGTATTCTTTATTGTTCTTTGTGGTTTTTGGAAGTCCTCCATGGTATTCTGGTTCGTCTCCAATAGGATTAGAAATCCGAATAAATAAAAACTTTTGCTTTTCAGAAACACCGATATCAATAAAGCGCTTTTCTGGATCTGAGAATTTCTCTACACATTCTATTGCATTGTCAATTGCATTTCCAAACATCGAATAAATATCGATAGGATTCATGAAGTTAAGCCTTTTTCCATCGATTACACAATGAATTTTGATCCCCCTTGCTTCACAAATTAGGCTTCGTTCGGACAATAGGGTATCTAGTATATCGTTTCCTGTCTTTACAATGGATTCATAAATCTGTATGGATTTCTCTAGCTCTAAGAGATTCTGCTTTCTTATCTCTTCGTTCTCAATATTCCTCATGACTTCCACTTGATATTTCAGATCATGGCACTTTCTATCGATTAGCTGCATCTGTTCTTTCGTAATCTCATACTGCTTCTTCTCTTGATGCCAAAGATGATTTAGCATGTTCATCTCCTCATTTATCTCACTTTTCTTGAACAATTCAGCCTGTAGATATAAAAAAGTAATACAATAGATTTGAATCATCAAGGTCAATCTGGGGATTGTTAAATCTATTTTGTAGGCATAGTAAGCAGACCTTTCAAGTATAAGAATCACCAGCGCTGAGATCGTCCTCCTGGGTCCTGCTTGGTATCCTCCATTCCTCGGCATCCATCTAATGATCGTAACCATCAAAATCCCATAGATTGTTCCAAAGAATACCGTTACTCCCACAAACTCTACTAAAACTCCCGAACCCCTATCATTTAAAGCGGTACGCAAAAACTCCCACATCATTCCGATGCAATTAAACAAAACAACTGGCCAAACACTGCAATAAAAAGTTTCCCATCCTATCTTTCGATAACTTATTGCGATTCCTAGATATACAAATGCAAATCTAATTAGAAACTCATTGATCATCCCAAGTTCAATCTGATTGTAATACAATAATAGTCGAATTCCTTCTAGTACAAAAATTTCAAAAAGGAAAAACAGCGCTGACTGATAATAACGTGTTTTCATCCTTTCTAATGGTAGCAAGAAAAGAAATGCTATGATGAATAGCAAACAATCCATCCAAACTCCATTAATCCAAAAAACTGTATCCATTAACTTCTCCCCATATACGTAATGAATGCTGACATAAACGGTTTTTTATATCTTCTTGAGATTGGTAACGCTGTGCCTTGTATTATAATATCGTTATCTTTAATTTCTTCCACATGTATCAATCCAACGAGGCACCAATTACTGCATCTTGCAAACAATCCTTTCGGAAGCATCTTCTCAGAATTTTTTAAGCTTCCTCTTACTTCATATGTTTTCTTTGTGGTATGATAGTACAATAGATGGTCCCGAATTTCAACATAATAAATATCTCTAGCATTGATTTTAACCACTCCAGAGCTTATCTGAAGCATGATTATTTTAGCTTCACGGCTTTCCGCAATTTGCACAGCCCGATCTATCTTATTCGCAAAGTTATAATATTGAATTGGCTTAAGTACAAAATCAATGGCATCTACTTCATATCCCTTAATAGCATACTGTGCTAAATTGGTGATAAACATAATTACCACATTTGAGCCTTGTGCACGAATCTGCTTTGCTGTATCCATACCATTGATGCCAGGCATATCAATGTCCATAAGGATTATATCATAATCGTTCTCATATTCTGAAAGAAATTGATCTCCTGATTCAAATAGTCTTGGTATAATCGGTGTCTGACGCTCTATTTCATATTGACTCAAATAAGACGTCAATATATTTCTGTACTCTTTACTGTCTTCAATAATAGCAATCTTAATCACCATGTTCCTCCATCCTATATTCTTTTCCAAAATATCTGATGTCATTGTACCAAATCTCTAATATAATAGCTAGTCTAAGTATCAGTCACTAGAGGAGCAACGTCTTTCAAAGTACTGAATAATAGTTCATCCTTATATATACATACAGGCGACAGAAAAACCCTGTCGCCTAGCTTTTATCATTGTATTTTGAATTCATATATGAATTCTATTTTTTATTCTCTTCAACTATATACCATTTCTGAACTTTTCATTCAAAGATTACTTTTGCAAATACTTTTTATACATTCATCGGTATTGATATCGTAATGTTGTTTGAATACCTATACCTTTTGATCTAATATGTTATATATTTTTCGACCACACTCTATAATCTAATTATACTAAACTAATCTACATTTACTGCTTTTACCATTTCCTTAGCAATACGGTAAATAACCGATACGCAAACAGAGTTTCCTGCCTGCTTGTAAAGTCTTGCATCACTCATATTGCTTGGAAGCTTAAAGTCTTTAGTGAATCCTTGTGTATTAAAGCATTCTCTTGGTGTCATTTTTCTGATACCATATTTAGTCTTTACCAAACAAACATTATGACCGCCTTCTCCTTGATTAGCAGTTAGTGTCGGAACAACTCGTGATTGATTTTTTCTAACATACTTTCTACGCCATTGATATATTGCTGGATCCTCAATGTTATCATCTTTCATTGCTTCAACTAACGCGTTATAAATATCCCCTTTATATTTCCCTGGTGTGTAATAATACTTTTCATCAACTTTTGAATCAAAATCAATAATATCTCTTACAGTCTTTTTTAAAGGGATTGACAAAGGCCAGTGAAACCTTTCGTAATCTCTCTCATCCCTAAATGCTACAATATAGATTCTTTCTCTGTTCTGTGCCACATTTCCATAAGTCATTGCATTTAAAACTTGATAAGAGTACTTATATCCCAGAATATCTAATTGTTCACAAATAACTCTAAATGTATTTCCATTATCATGCCCTACAAGATTTTTTACATTCTCAAATAATGCCATTCGTGGTTTTTTATCTTCAAGAATTCTGGTTAATTCAAAAAATAGCTCCCCTCTTCCTTTTTCATCTTCAAAACCCTTTCTATATCCAGCGATTGAAAATGCCTGACATGGAAAACCCGCTAACATAATATCAAAATCAGGAATTTCATCACTTCTTACGTCATGAATATCTCTCACATCCACTTTAATATTATAATTTAATTCAAATGTTTTTGCAGGATATAAATCAATTTCATTTGCATAAACTGTTTTAAAAGCACCTGTCTTTTCAAAACCATAATCTATTCCTCCTACACCTGCAAAAAACGAAGCACATTTAAACATTATCAACAAACCTCTTTTCACAATTTTACTCATCTATTATAGCAAATACCGCGGTGCGCCGCAATATTTTGTTTTTAAAAAAGAGGAATTGCTCTCATATACAAACATTTCCTCTTTCCAACACCTATATTTTAGCAATATATCCTTTAGGTGGGTTTGTTTCATCAATCCAAATAAATTCTAAATGAACATCATCAGAATCTTTATAACGTGAAAATCTTAAACCGTTAATATTTAACTCCATTAATTTTTTTGAAGTCAAAGGCTCATATTTTTTCAACTGAAATATACCACGAAGAATCCACTCTCCTAGATATGTTTGTTTTTCAGCTGATTCAATAGCTTTTCCATTATCTTGGGTGATATATGCTGGTAGTGAATCTCCAGATGGATCAAAAACAAGATTAAATCGCCTTTGATCTTTAGGTAGTTCCAAATTTGAAGTTCCAGACTTAACCTTTCCAAAATTCTTTCCAAAGAAATCTGGATGTTTTTTATGAAACTGTCCTGAATCTGGAATTGGGATATACATCTCATCCATAGGTCGAAAAAGAACTTTTGCTATTCTATTTTCAAATTCCGAATTAGATACACTCTTTGTCAATTTTAAAATATACTCCCTAAGTCTTACTTTCATTGCTTTCTCCTCAGATGTTGATGCAGGTTCTAACAAAAAACTATTGAGTCCTTTTCTAACCTCAATTAATATTTTTTCATCTACTTTTCCTTTAAAAGATTCATATATTTTCTCTATTCTTTTTTTTCTTTGTTCTTTTCCCATCTTAGAACCTGTACCATAAAAACTGTTAAAACCTGAATATAATTCAGTCTCTCCTTTTTTATTCCATATTGTCCAACAATAGGATTCCACAGGTTCTTCTTTTAAATACTTAGGTTTATTTAATGTTCCATACTCTGATTTACTCTCTGCAACTGCCGACATATCTATATCTGGATAAACCATATCTGCAATTTTCGAAAAAACAGAATATGCATCATCTGCATATTTTACATCCCATTCTTCGCAGATAATATCTTTATTCATAAAATTCATATGTAGTTGACTATCCGCCGATGTGTATTTATAGTTGTGATTACCATCTGTAAAGAAAAAATTAGTTGGATTTTTCTTTCCTGTACATCCTAGAATCTTTAAATTATTAATATCTATCTTATCATAAGATGTTTCACCTACATATATCTGTGGTGTTTCGCCTTTACTTGATGGCATCAATACATGGTAGACAGAGTGAACATGTGCATCATCTATATCTATTCTAAAACCTTTTATATTTGCATATGAAGAATCAATGCGCTCATTTCTTATTATTGCAATTTTTTTTGCAAGTTCTT
>DVLR01000369.1 GCA_018715425.1 Candidatus Merdenecus merdavium | reverse complement strand
ACGGGCCATAGCTACAGCTTGATTTGCCCCTTTTCCTCCTGGGATATATGAAATATTACTGCCTGTTAAGGTCTCCCCTTTTTGAGGAATTCTTTCTGCTGTTACTGTCATATCTAAGTTAATACTTCCTACTACTGCAAGTTTCATCCTATGATCTCCTTCACTTTATTTTTTTGTCGTTTCTCTTTCTATCAAAGATACATCAAAAATAGTTTCTTTTTTAAAGGGGACTTGGTTAATATGATTCACAATAATCTCTACGGCTAATCTACCCATCGCTTTTGTTTGTTGAGCTATTGTGGTGATTTCAGGCGTTACCATAGAGCTGATGTTTGTATTATCATAACCCATAAGCTGGATATCCCTGGGGATATCATACCCTTTATTTTTTAATACTTTATAAGCGGCTAAAGCCGTAACATCATTACTAGCTAGGATTCCATCCACCTTTGGATATCTCTCTAAAATTTCGCAAATAGCCTGGATTCCATCATGGTATTCATATCCACAATCCACAACATCCATGGGAATATGGCTTTCTTTACATACATCTAAACATCCTTGTAATCTTTGTCTGGCACTAGAAAGTACTTGGGATCCTCTCATATGAACCAGATATTTACAACCACACTCTATCATATGCTTTGCCGCAAGTTTTCCACCTTCATAATGATTTGACCCAATATAAGCTAGCTCTTTATGATCTCTTAGCTGCCTATCCATAATGACAACGGGAATATTACACTCCTTTACCTCTTTCCAAACCTTTTCATGATTTGACATTAAAATCATGCCATCAGCATTTAATTGGGTCATGGTACGAATATTATTTTTTTCTTTATGATAATCATGATTTGAATTGCATAATGCAAATCGATAAGAGTGATCATAAGCTGCCTCTTCAATGTCTTTTGCCAGTTCTGTAAAAAATGGATTTTCCATAGTTGGTAGAATAACCCCTATCATTTTCGATGATTTTTTATACAAAGATCTAGCCAGCTCATTGGGTCTAAAATTAGTTTCTTTTATAGCAGCGAGAACTCGTAACTTTTTTTCTTCATCTACATGAGCCGTGCCATTCATCACCCTAGAAACTGTAGATGCAGAGACTCCTGCTATTTTAGCTACATCACGTATACCTGCCATAATCCCTCCTTTATGAAACCCGTTTCAAACATGGTTAAATTATAATTCTCTTTTCTCTAACTGTCAACATTCACTAGAAGAATCACTTCCTTTTCTTCCATCTTCCACAATTTATCCCTACCTTTTTTGGCAGTTTTGCTGGAAAATTTTTTATATTTCTTGCATAAATAATTATCCTTGATAGTTATTATAAAATAACATATAATTAATTGATGCTTTAATTTCTTTAAATAATAAGGAGACTATGATGAATATAAGAAAGACTATAGGAATAAAGCCTTTGCTAAAAGCTGGTTTATTATCTCTTCTCTTACTTCTTCCCGGAACGCTTGCATATGCTGCCCCAGAAGATTTAGAAGAAACTGAAACCTCTACTAGCGAAACCACACAGCCTTATCCCGATTCTTATTATGAACCTATCCAATCCAACGAAACACCTGGATGGCCACAAGGTCCACAAATAGAAGCCGAAGCTGCCATCGTTATGGAAGCCAATAGCCGTGCTATTTTATACGAAAAAAACATTGATAAAGAATTATATCCCGCCAGCATCACAAAGATTATGACAACACTGGTTGCCATTGAATATGGATCTTTAGATGATGTGGTTACCTTCTCTCACGATGCAGTCTATAATATAGAAGAAGGCAGTACACATATTGGTATCCAGGAAGGCGAAAAATTAACTCTTCGCCAATGCCTCTATGCAATTATGTTGGAATCAGCCAATGAAGTATCCAATGCTGTTGCCGAGCACATTGCTGGATCTATAGAAGAATTTGCAAAACTAATGAATGAAAAAGCTGCTAAATTAGGCTGCCAGCATACAAACTTTACGAATCCCCATGGCTTACAAAATGAAAATCACTACACCTCTGCCTACGATATGGCTTTGATTAGCATCGCTGCTAATCATAATCCTATCTTCTCCGAAATAGCTAATACTAAATCCTATGTGATACCCATCACAAATATGGTATCTGTAACCAGACCTCTGGCAAACCATCACAAAATGCTTATGGATGGTACAGAATATTCTTACGATGGATGTGTCGGTGGTAAAACAGGTTATACTACAAGTTCACTAAATACTTTAGTAACCATAACAAGCAAGGATAATATGGAACTTGTCACTGTTATTTTAAAAGAAAATGGTGCAGGCAAAGCTTATGATGAAACCGCTGCTCTTCAAGACTACGCCTTGGAAAACTTTAAAAATGTACAACCATCCTATGAAGTATTGGAGTATTTACCAGAAAATTATGTTGATTTTTTATATCCTTTTATTGATTTAGATTTACCAAACCAAAAGTATATTCTGGACTTTAGATATTATTATACGGCCCCAAAAGAAATCCCAGATGATACCATAGAGCATATGATTACCACAGGATCTGCTGTAAACCAAAACGATTTATCCATTACCTATTTATACCAGGGTAGATATTTAGGTTCAAATGTCCTACACGATAGTAGCCACTCTATTTTTTACTACCGTCCTAAACCAACTCCTATAAAGGTAGATAAAAACATAGATACCATAACCCAGCAAACGGATGAAACACAAACCAGGGAAACAGAAACTGATGAAGTATTATCTTCCTCTGTCCCTTTTAACTCTTCTCACAGATGGTTATCCACATTTAGAGAAAAAAGTTCCAAAGCTTTCCACAATATTACCCAAAGTCCCTTACTTATCACCATTAGTATTCTCATCTTGTTATCCCTATTATTTTTGATTTATACGATCATAAAACTAATGGATCATCATAAAATTATGACAAGAAAAAATAAAAAAGCACAGAATAAAGAGGAAAAATAGACATCAATATACTTCTTGTGCTATAGTAATCATAGAGACTGTTATTCTTATGATAGTAAAGGAGGGATATTATGAATTGGGTATCACCTATTAAAGACGATGAAACTTTAGAAAAATTTAAAGAATCATTAAAGAACGTCGATCATAAATATTATATTATGTTTGAAATCGGTGTTGGTACTGGTCTACAGCTGCAAGATATTCTTAAATTTAAAAATAAGGATATTAGAGGAAAAGATGAGATTGTTGCAACCATAGGTACCAAAAATATTAAACGTACATTTAATATTTCACCACAATTGAAACAGTTTATTACAGAATTCACAGAAGGAAAATCACCAGATGCATACTTGATCACTGGACATTCCAGCTCTCCTGCACCTCTATCTAGAGAGCAGGCTTATAGGGTCTTTAAATCTGTTGGTAAATCAATAGGGCTTACATCTATTGGAGCACAGACCATGCGTAAAACTTTTGCATGGCGCTATTATAAAAATACTAACGATATTTATTACTTGCAGAATTTATTTAACTATGCATCTCCTTCTATTACCTATCGATATATTGGTGAAAAACCAAATGTACAAGTGGTTCTCAAAAAATTAACACCGGAAGAAAACGAACGTAGTCGCTATAACTTATATAAGGATGATCGTGGTAAAACGAGAATCCGTGCTATTAAAAAAGTTTTGGATCACATTGAACATGAACTAGATAATCCTAGTAACAATGATTCATTCTATGGCAGAGTAGAGTGTTTATTAGATGAATTAGAAGAATTGATGGATAATTATAAAAACACAAAAAGTTAAACAAAATAGTTTAGGAGTATCAGGAGAAAGCCTTCCAAGTAATGGTTTCCCTTGATACTCCTACTTTTTTGATCATGGTTTTATTATATGCTTCTTACCTTAGACTTTTAAGTCCACACGTAATTTTCTTTTTTTTATTCTCTTCTTTTCTCTTAGCATCTCCCTTTTTTCCTGCAGCATTTTAGTTTCTTGATCATCAATTAACTTTATTTTCTTGACGCAGAACACATTGCCATTCTCGGCTTTCTTCATACTGATGGTTCCCTTGATAAATCCATGTTCTTCACAGTATGCCAAACAATAATACAACTTCGTATTGGATGTAAACCATCTAATCTTCTTTCTAGCATTCTTGTTACATTGATAACATCGAGTGCTTACAACTTCACGATCAGCCATTGCTAGTTCTTTATCTTTAAACTCTTTGGATATAAATTTAGAATATCCCTCATAAACTACGTAAATTTCATCTTTTCTCGTTTTGGGATTGTTAAAAAAATCAATAGAATAATTTTTCTTAAACACCAAAGGATCCATATATTTCATGATCATAGAAGTATAAAAAGCATCTTCAAAAGCTCTATGAAAGGTATGGTCTTTTTCGATATTCAAAAAGCCAACGGCATACTCTAAATTCTTTCTGGATCTTCCATCCTCAAAATAGATG
>DVLR01000368.1 GCA_018715425.1 Candidatus Merdenecus merdavium | reverse complement strand
ACATAACCAATGAATCACCAGGAGATCTTTGGTACTTCTTAGATGTTAGGAAGTGATGCAAAATAGCTTTTAAGTTTTGTGGATTTGTATAAAGAACCTCAGGTGTTCCATAATCTCCCGGCTGATCGTATGAAGTAGCTAAATCCACAATCGTAGGTACCATTTCTGGAGTTATTTCACCATGTGCGTCGTTCAACTCTTCTATTAATTCAAGTTGAACACATTCGTGTTCTCCATCTACATTTGAAACATATTCATCTAATAGATATAGGTACTTAATATCAGCAATCGCTAAGGCTCCAGCAGCAAACGATCCTACAACTGTGTTTACTTCCGATCCATTGATTTCTAGATATTGTCCACCTCTTGCGAATCCGAGTGTCGCATATTCTGCAACTTTTGGTCGTAAGTTGATGTAGCTAACAGCTTTACCGAAGAAAGCATTTGCTGGAGTATTAGGAAAAGAAGGAATCCCTAAAATAGGCTCTTCAATAAATTTCACCATCAGTTGATATCCATCAAAGTGATAGGCATACTCTTTGCTTAAAAGATTATTAATGAAGTCGAGTGCTTGAGAATAAGCCTCTTCAGACTCAGTCTTAAATACCAATCGCACATATCCTTCATCCTCAGACGCTCTGATAGAGATTAAATCGGTTTCCAGAAATAGCTCTTCAGGAGTAAATCTTTTATCGAAAGGAAGAAGTTTATCGCTTTTAGGTTTTACATTTTTTGCGTTTTCTTCTGCTAAAAGTTTAATTGCTGGTTCGTAACCAAGATTGGCTGACTTTTCAAGACGCTCCGTAGACCAACTATCAAAGCTGCCTTTATCTGCGAGACAATACATTACCAAGTTATAGTATGCTTCTGCTCCATAAGGCTTGTCTGCTGTATCTAAAAGTCTGTACCATGCTCTACGATGTTCTTTGTTTTTAGTAGAAAATAGCATGCCTTTTAATATGTTCATAGCTCGTCTTTCATCGGGCTCAACAAGTCCTTTTCCATTAAAAAGAATGTGAGCCACCTCGATACCATCTGTCCATGGTTCCCATTCCTCTTTTGTCTCTAGACGTTTTAATTTTTGCTCGAAATCTTCTTTTTCAACTTTGCGTTTTTCTTCATTTACTATTGTGAAGAAAGGATGTACAACTTCATATGCATCTTCCATACCCACAGCAAACTCAGATAGAGCTATAATATTGAATAGTCCTTCCTCTTTTATTTTCAGTAATGGTTTCTCTAAGCGATGGAAAAGGTTATTAAAACCACAAGTAGCTGATAATCCTTTGATTGGTAGCTCGGTTGTAAACTCAAATTTCTCTCCCGTAACTGTATTTACTGTAGTTTGATTACCTTCATTCGTATAGAATATGAACGATACTTCATTTTTATAAACGCTTGTCTTTATTCGCATCTCAAAATACTTTTCTCCTACTTCGTGGTAAGTAGTAAGTATTTTTCGTATGTATTCAATGATTTCGTTTGCTAGTTTATCCCAAATAGGTTGTAAAATAGAATCGAATAAGGCATCAATTTTATTGATATCTGGATTTTTTCTGAATGCAGAAATACACTCTCCAAAAATTGGAGATGATTCATCTTCTATGGTTTCATCTATAGTTTCATCATTGTAATCGACTCCATTTTTTATAAGATACTTAAGAACTTCTATCGTATCTCCTTCTCCAAAATGACTGTCGTCTATAAGAGCTGCCAGAGTACTTAGTTGGTCATATCCTACTTTGCTGTTTATGTTGGCTCCTTCTTTTAGGTACTTTTCAATCCACGCTAGATTTTGTATTCTACACGCTTTCTCGAACTTATATTGTAGCGTTTTTCTTTCTTCAGGAAAGTTTTCATCCCAATCGGGTGAAGTCTTATCGTACGGAGTTAAATCTTCATCGTCATCATTGTATCTGCTACGGCTAACTCTTTTCTTTCTCTCTGCATCTTTTGTTAAATCAGCTAGTACTTTATTGTCGTATGTACCGTAGTGCCAGTAGTTGTTTTTATGCCACGCTTCGGTTGGAGCTTTTGATTTGGCTTTACTGCTTGCTGCTTTCTTCTTTATAGGCTCTGGAAGAGTAGGGTTGTCTTCATCACCTTCAACATAGCCTTCAGCTAATTTTTCAGTAATATGTTTTTCGTAAATAATAATTGCGACCTCTTCAGATACGTAATTTTTTTCATCCAGTTTTCCTTTACTCCCAAGTTTTCCTTCGATAGTAAATATTTTTGTACACATTCTATCTACTATGAAGAATTTTTGTGGCTTACCACTTAGGTATTCAAAATATTTTCTCATTTGTTTTTATTTAGGTTATTGTATTAAATTTAAGTATAATGAAAAGATGTGTCCTAATTATTAATCGTATAACTATAATCTTTAATCAGAAAAATGCGTCTTAAACTAAGCTGATATGTATTGATGCTAAAAACTATTGCTAGGACTGTTTTGTTTGGGTTTTTATAATTTGATTCAACTTTTTGAAATATTAGAATAGATTACAGATGTATTTCTTTATATATGATTGTCCGGCTTTATTATAGATGCTTAATGCTGATGAATTACTGAAGATTTCGTAGGTAGAAATGTTATTATTCAGTATATTATACGAATAATGATGAAGTCTAGATACTATGTAGAGGAGCTGCTAAGGCTAAATTTATGGCAGACGAATCTGGGTGGTGTGCTGTAATTGCTAATTGAGAAAACTTGTTAAACCTTAAATAATTCAAGAATGTCAATGCTTACAAAAAGAATAATGGGACATTTCATTTCTCCCATTTTGTTTTTAATGCTAATCTTCAGCTGCTCCAAGCCAGAGACTATAATTCATGTATCTATCCAAGGGGAATGTGCCGAGTTGTTTTATACCAATCCGGAGTTGGATATTTGTTATGTAAAATTCATGGAAAAAGTTTCTATGGATAAAGATATTGAATTAAAATTCGCGCTCAGTGAAAATAAATTCATGTTGATACAAGTGCCTGTTTTAGAGAATAAATATATTTTGCCCATCGAATCAGGCGGGTCATATCGTTTGGATATAGATGAAAACAATCAGATTCATGTATCAGGACCCAATAAAGATGGTATTGAATTGTATCAGTCGGTTATGCAATATGAGGCAGGAAAACTGGATTGGAAGCAATTCAGAGGTAATCTTTCATCGGAAACAATGATGAAGGTAGAAGGTTTTAAACAAAAAGAATTAAGCGGTTTTAAAAAGTTGCTTGCGGAAAAAAAGATAACGGACTCCTTTTATCAGTTGATAGAAAAAGACCGAGATTGTTTTTATGCGTTTGTTCAGTCCTATTTATTATCGCAAGATATGCTCCGAATTTATCGAAATGACCCAGACCAGGAAGGTAAAGACAGTTTATTAACCAATCTTTCACATGTATTTATTGAATATCCCACAAATGATAAAAAATTAATGGTCTCACCCTCATGGCATTCTTATGCCTTGTTTATGAACATCAAACTGTACAGGCAATATTCCAAACGAAATTTCAATAAAAATAATATTGAGCGTTTATTATCCCCTGAGAACGGGTCTTTTTGGTTTGAAGAAATGAAAGAATCTTTTTCTGGAAGCATGCTTGAATCTATATTGGCTATATATA
>DVLR01000367.1 GCA_018715425.1 Candidatus Merdenecus merdavium | reverse complement strand
CTTCTTGGAACAGTAGATCTTTTAGAGGAGAAAGAAAGAAAAAGAGTCAAGGGCTTAATCATCAATAAGTTTAGAGGGGATAAGAGTATTTTAGATCCAGGGATTATGATGCTAGAAGAGCGTGGAAAAATACCTGTTGTAGGTGTAACCCCTTATATGGATGTAGATGTAGAAGATGAGGATAGTTTAAGTGAGCGCTTAGAAAGCAGCAAGACCATTGGAATTGTGGATATAGCAGTGATCCGTTTGCCTAGAATATCTAATTTTACCGATTTTAATATCTTTGAGACTATGGAGGGGGTATCACTTCGATACGTTAGTAAAGTAAGTGAAATGAGAGATCCAGACATGATCATATTACCAGGGAGCAAAAGCACTATTCATGACTTGCTTTTTTTAAGAAACAGCGGATTAGAAGGTTTGATCTTAAAAATGCATGAACGTGGGAAGGTGATTTTTGGTATTTGTGGTGGATATCAAATGCTTGGTAGAACACTGCAAGATCCACACGGTGTGGAAGGTGGCGGGACCGTAAAAGGACTTGGACTTTTAGATATGGATACTATTTTTAACCAAGAGAAAACACGTAGGAAAGTAAAAGGATCCTTTCTGAATTTAGAGGGAACCTTATCTTGCCTTTCTGATCAAAGGGTGGAAGGATATGAAATACACATGGGAATTAGCACGGTAGATGAAAGTACCTCTCCTTCCCCTATGGTAAGGGTGAGGGATAGCATGAAAGAAGAGGACTCTTATTTGGACGGATCCTTTAAAGAGAATGTATATGGAAGCTATATCCACGGGATTTTTGATCAAAAAAATATTGCCACTGGAATCATAAAAGCCTTGGGGAAGAGAAAGGGACTTCCCGATCATATGTTAGAGAACGTGAAAGGAATTGATTTAGATACCTATAGAAATACTCAATATGATAAAATGGCAGAAATTTTAAGAGAACATATGGATTTAAATTATATTTATGAAATCATGAAATAATTCGTAAAAAGTTGAAAAGAGATGCTTAACATTAAAGGAGGTAGAAATGTGATGAATCATATTCATTTAGAAGAAGTGGATCCCCTGGAGATTGAAAAACGTAGTTTTGAAATAATCAGTGAGGAATTAGGAGATCGAATATTTAAAGAGGAACAAGAGTTAGTAATAAAAAGATGTATCCATACCAGTGCTGACTTTGATTATGCAGATAATTTATGTTTTTCAAAAGATGCTGTAAAGATTGGAATTCATGGGATTTTATCTGGTGCACATATTGTTACTGATACGAATATGGCAAAAGCAGGTATTAATAAAAAGGTATTAGAATCGTTTGGTGGGCAGCTCCATTGTTTTATGGCTGATGAAGATATTGCAAGAAGTGCAAAGAAACAAGGTTGTACTAGGGCAGCTGCAAGCATGGAAAAAGCAGCGACTATGAAGGAAGATTTAATTATTGCAGTGGGGAATGCACCAACTGCTTTGGTACGCTTGTATGAATTAATAAAAGAGGAAAGAATAAAACCTAAGTTAATTATTGGTGTTCCTGTAGGCTTTGTCAATGTTGTTGCGTCTAAAGAATTGATTATGTCAACAGAAATCCCCTATATCGTTGCTAAAGGAAGAAAAGGCGGAAGTAATATTGCCGCTTGTATCTGTAATGCGCTACTTTATATGATCAGAGATCAAAAACTGGATTTATCATAGATAGGAGTAGGGTATCAAAGGGTGGTTGTACAGCTGCCTTGATACCCTAAGCACCAGTTAGAATTCTAATATTACCTATAAAGCAGTGCGAATATGTTCAAGGAATAAATCTCTAATTCCTTGGTATTCTCCAAGTCCTATGAGGTTACAGTTCACTTCATAGCCCTCTTTTTGGAACCGTATTTTCCATGAATCTGGTTCATCACTTGCCATATCATTTTCTGCATGATCGCCAGCAACAATCATAAAAGGAGCCAAACATATTTTTTTAGGTGCATAGCTTTTCACGTGCTCAATTAAAAGATCAAGCTCTGGATAAGCCTCCACAGTACCTATGAAAATTTCAGGATGACCACTGGCTTTAAACATATAGTCAAGGGCGGCATAAACAGGATTTACGTAGTGGTTTGTTCCATGCCCCATAAAAACTAAAGCTGTATCCTTATCTAAATGAGAATATTCAGTACTTATGGTTTTAATCACATGGTGAAGATCCTCAGTACTTGTAAGAAGGGGATCAGAAAATGTAATAGAATCAAATTGATGGGAAAATGCAAGGGCATCTTTCTTCATGAGATCATTTTCTATACCATTTAAGATATGGGTAGGGGCTACAAGAACTTCCTTGAATCCATCTTTCAAAATGGTTTCCATAGCTTCTGTTATCGTGTTTCTTTTTACTCCATCTCTATGTAGGATTTTTTTTAGGATCATGTTACTGGTCCATGCACTGTAAACAGTGTAGTCTTTAAATACCTTTTTTATATCACCTTCTATAGCATCAATTGTTTTTTTTCTTGTATGTTCGAAACTTGTTCCAAAGCTAACAACTAAAATAGCTTTCTTTTCTTGATTCATTCTTACTCCTATTCTATCCCCTTGCTAAAAAGAGGAATCCACAGTTTTTATTCAAGTGTAACATTAGTAATTACAGAAGTCAACGAGCCTAAAACTTTTTCAGATGGTAGAATTTTATCTGCTGTTATGATAAAATATAAAAGATCTACTAAAAAAAGTAAAAGAGGTTTTTATGAGTATACAAATGGTTGGAAT
>DVLR01000037.1 GCA_018715425.1 Candidatus Merdenecus merdavium | reverse complement strand
CATAAGCTAAACTATACTGGGAATCAGAAAATGCCACGGCTACTATTCCCTCTTCATAATCGCCTAGACCTTCTCTAAACCCTCGCTCTCTTTCCATAGCTGTATAGCTTCCTTCTACATGATTTACGATTCCAATTTTAGGTATGGTCTTACATAAGCTTCTTACATATCCTCCCATGCTGTTACCAGCCTTTTTATTATCTGTTGCTACGGTTACATCAGCTAAATCATCATCCGTTCCTGCATCAATGAGCACCAGCTTAATCTTATGTTCCTTTATAGCTCGAAGCTCATCCATGCTTTCATCATTTTTACATGTTGATACGGCAATCACATCTGGTTTTTCTTCAATGGCTTTCAGAATCTGTCTATTCTGTGTTTCGTAGTCATCCTCAGTCTCAGGTGCCCAAATCGTCAGATCCATATCATATTCTGTAGCAGCCATTTGCGCTCCATGGATAAGATCACCCCAAAAACTGCTATTGTCTACTGTTTTGGCTATATATATAACTCTAATTTTCTTGTTTCTTTTAGACTGACTTAAGGTAGCAAAAGTCATAGTCAGACCACTAACCATGAGAATACACAGCCCTAATACAGCATATTTCTTATACTTTTTCATCCTCCACTCCACCTTCCTTAAGCAGCGGTATTCGTACTGTTACCATAGTACCTTCACCTTTTACACTCTGAAAAGTCAAGCCATAATCCCCTCCAAAATATAGTTGCAATCGATTCTGGACATTATAGATCCCAACTCCATTTGATTTTTGATTTGGCTCTTTTTGTTCATAGATATGTCTTAATTCTTCCTCATCCATACCAATACCATTATCTATGACCTCCAAAATCACAACATCTCCATCTCTAAAGCCCCTTATTTGAATCATTCCCTTCTCTTCTATATATTTTAATCCGTGGTATATTGCATTTTCCACAAGGGGCTGTAACGTAAACTTCACCACTTTCTCATGACGAATATCTTCATCAATATGGATATGGTATTCCATAGTATCCCGATAACGTATGGCCTGAATCGTCAAATACGTTTTAATATAATCTACTTCTTGATCGATGGTAACAAGATCTTCATCATTTCCAATACTTTTTCTTAACAGTTTTGCAAGGGAAGAAGTCATCAACACCACCTCTTCATGGTGTTTTCGACTTTCTGCCATCCATATAATAGAATCTAGCGTATTATACAAAAAGTGAGGATGTATCTGGGCCTGCAATGCCTTCATCTGAGCCTTTCGCTTTTGTTTTTGCTCTAAAGTATTCTGTTCCATTAAAGATTGAATTTCCATGGTCATAACATTAAAGGAATTACTCAACCTTCCAATTTCATTATCTCGTTCTACTGGAATGCGAGCATTTTTAAACTCTCCCTTTTCCACCCGCTTCATGGATGCATCTAAGACTTTAATAGGCTTTGTAATAGCCTTAGATAAAAATACTGCAAGCAATATAGCTCCGCCTAATAAGCCTAATGTGACCAAACCATATATGATTTGAGTATTCTCTCTTTCCTTCATTAATTCCGACATATAGGAAACACCCACAATCATCCATCCTGTTTTTTGTGACTTCGTTGCCGTGTAGACTTTTTTATCTTGCCCTTTTCCTACAATAAAACTATTTTCATCTTCTGTAATATGAAGAGTTTTTTCTATTTCTTCATGTTTTAATCCGCTGTACAGCAATTGTTGCTGAGGATGATAAATAATATTACCCTCTTGATCTAAGACGTAAACGTACCCCTTTTCTCCAAGGGCCACACTCTGGCATAAATCACTAATGGAGTTATAGTTCATATCAATAAAGAATACTCCTAGAATGTTCTGATTTTCATCTACAATGGCTCTACTTAATGTAATCACCCAGTCGTAATTATTTAAAATAATATTTTGTATGTGAGAAACTGACAAGGCAAAGGATTCCTTTTCTTCTTTTGCTTGTTGATACCAAGAAAGTTTTTCTATATTAACGTGGGGATTAATACTTAAGTTTCCTCTATTTAAAATATAATTATTTTTTTCATCGATTAAGCCAATATTTCTAATGTCTGTTCTAGTATTTAATATGGTTTGAAATTGACTCACAATGCGCTCTTCTTCCGCCTTTCTCGTCTCTATCTTTTTGATATTACTCTGATTCATAAAATAATCTTTAACGTCATGGTTTCTAGTTATCATCTCAGATATATTTTCCATGTAATGGATATAAGAATCCATATTACCATTCAACTGCCTTACTAGCTGCTCTGTATAATCTGTAGAGTTCTTTATAATAGCTCTTTGAGTATAGTTAAGTGAGATAAAGAAAAAGAGAAACAAAGAAGTTAGAATCAATAAAAAGAAAGACAAGAGGATCGTGGTTTGAATACTTTTAAATCGGAAGATTATTCCCCTCCATTTATCTTTCATCCTTTTTTCCTTTCTTTCTAAAGGCCCTTGGAGTCATCCCAGTATATCTTTTAAAAACACTACTAAAGTAATGTGGATCGTAGTACCCCGTTTCACTTGCTACTTCATAGGTTTTTAAAGCTGTATTTAATAGCAATTCTTCTGCCTTTTCCATCCGTTTTCTAGTTAATGCTTCAATAAAAGTTTCCCCTGTATAATCCTTAAATATGGAACTAAACCGACTAATACTCATGGATAAATAGTTACAAACAGAGTCCAAAGAAATATTTTCATCTTGATAATTCTTCTCTATATACTCTAAGGCACGCAAAGCCTGCTGTTCATTACTTCTTCCCCTTTCAACGATTAATGTATCTGCTAATTTTTTACAAAACCTTATGGTGTCTTTCTCTAGATTTTCTAAACACCACTTTTGTTCTAAATAAGTAGATAACTGGATATTATTTCCCATCAGAAGTTTTTTTGTCAAAGACTGTCCAATCACATCTTCGCACCTTTCTACTACCCCTTCCAACACTTCTTTCATTACTTTTCCTGCTTCATCCTGTTTGAAATAGAGATACCGAAATTGTCCAACAAACTGGCTAACCTCATATTCGATATTAATTGGATTATTTCTATAAATAACTGAGTATAGACGCTGAACCCATGATTGAGAATCTATGGTTTCAGACGTTTTTTTTAGCTCCTGAGCCAAAAATATCTGATCGTTTTTAGCTAAATATTGATAGGGTAAAATCTCCTTAATGCTTTCATAAGACTGATATAGCTCCTTTAAACTCCTTACACTCTTCCCTGCAATAGCAACAGTATGAATACTTAAGTACTGATAAATAATAGGCTGTATGATATGACAAATCTTTTTTGCATAATTCATTACCTGGTAATCACTCTCTCCAGAAAGAATGATCATGCTTAGGCTACTCATGTTTTGGAATACAATACAATTTTCTTTTCCTTTTAATAATTCATCCAGCGCATTATATACAGCAAAAAGAACGGCCTCATCCCGTACCTCAATTAATTCCTTTGCATCGTGATCCATTTTTCGACACTGAATCTGAATAGCAGCGTAATCACTGCCTTCTAAATAAATCTGATACTCTTTCAATTTTTGTTCCAATGGATCAAATACGTAATTCTTCTTTAATAGCTGATTTAAAAACCGTTCTTTTAATACTGGTTGATTTTTAAGATAGGATGATTTCATCCTATTCATCTGTCTTGCTTTCATTCTATTTTCTTCGATTTTTTCTCCTACTTTTAAGAGAATCTCGGATAATTCTTTTGCTGTTACAGGTTTTAATACATACTCCATGACTTGGTATTTGATCGCTTTTTTTGCATAAGCAAAATTATCATAGCCACTTATAATCACCACTTGTATTTCGGGATGATTTTCATTGATGTACTTGGCCAAATCCAATCCATCAATAAACGGCATACAAATATCCGTCAGCACTAAGTCTGGAGGATTACTTTCTATCATTTCAATAGCTTGCCTGCCATTAGCACAAGATCCTATCAAATCATACCCTAGCTGATTCCATTCAATGCTGTCTTCGATGGACTCCCGAATCAGTACTTCATCATCTACTAATAGTATTTTATACATGGATATCCACCCTCCTTCCCATCAAGCTACCTCTGTACAAAAAGGGCCTTGCAACATAGGTTTCTATCCTGCACGCCCTTTGTATTTTATCCTAGCTGTTTGAATCTTTCGTATGCCTCATCCCATGCTGCTTTATCTTTTGGTTCATATTCCGTAATCGGCTGAGAGCGTAAAATAACTTCTCTAGCTTCCTCTAGATTTTTAATATCTCCTGATGCCATCAGCTGGATAGCAACATTACCAAGGACAGTAGCCTCAATGGGACCTGCACTTACCCTACGTCCACTGGCACTAGCCGTCATTTGACATAGCAGTTTACTTTGAATACCTCCGCCTACCATATAGATTTTTTTATAATCAATCCCAGTACAATCTATGATTTCTTCTAATGCCTCTCTATATTTAAAAGCCAAGCTTTCATTAATACAACGGATGATTTCACCTTTTGTTTCTGGAACCAATTGGCCAGTACGCTCACAATATTTACGTATTCTTTTTGGAATATTTCCAGATGGAATAAATTCTGGAGCATCTGGATCAATAAAGCATTTAAAGGGTTCCGCTTTTAGAGCTAACTCTTCTAATTCACCAAACTCTAATGTTTCTCCCTCTCTCATCCACTGTCTTCTACTTTCTTGAATACACCAAAGACCTACGATATTTTTAAGGAAAGCAGCCTTCCCATCGTATCCAGCCTCGTTTGTAATATTATATTGATGAGATTTATCATGAATGAAAGGTCGGTCAAGCTCAGTACCAAGAAGTGACCACGTTCCACAACTGAGAAAAATAAAATCTTTTTCCTTAGCTGGCACAGATACCATGGCACTTTGAGTATCATGGCCCGATACTGCAATGACATCCATGTTATCTAATCCTAGTTCATCACAGATTTCTTGTTTTAAAGGCCCTAGATTCGTTCCACTAGGCACAATATCGGGTAAAATTCTCATTGGAATGCCTAAGGCTTTCGTTACTTCCTCTGACCATACTCCTTTCTGAGCATCCATTAGCTGTGTTGTTGATACCATGGATAACTCGGCAACGATTTTACCTGTTAAAAAGTAGTTCAATAGATCAGGCATAAGTAAGAGTTTATGTGTACCCTCAAGGACGTTAGGTCGATTCTTAACTAAAGATAAAAGCTGGAATGCTGTGTTTAATTCCATAAACTGATTTCCTGTAATCTGATAGAAAACATCTTTGTCCATAGACTTAAAGCTTTCTTCAATCATCCCCTTAGTTCTTTCATCACGATAATGAACGGGGTTTTCTAAAAGATTCCCTTCTTCATCTATAAGTCCAAAATCAACTCCCCAGGTATCAATCCCTATACTGCTAATATGACCACATTGTTTTCCTTTGATTAATCCTTGCTTAATTTCAAAATAAAGTCGTAAGACATCCCAATACATGGTTTTATTTACCATAACTGGATCGTTGGAGAATCTGTGCAATTCCTCTATCCTTATGATCGTTCCATTATAGGTGGCACACATCACTCTACCACTAGATGCACCAATATCAACGGCCAATACATTTTTCTCCATATCTTTATCCCCTTGCTCATATTTAGTAAAAGCTGCCGTAAAAGACCTTCGTTTTCTATCTTCTTTTACGGCAGCTTAGTTCTTATGATTGTTTATTATGTATCATGGTTTATTTATATAAAGGTCCGTAAGTTTCGCAAGCTCTAAAGTCCTGACCCTCTTTATCCTGACCAAAAGCATTCCAAGCTGCAGGCCTAAAAATATCTTCTTCTGGAACGTTGTGCATACATACTGGAATTCTAAGCATAGAACACATGGTAATTAAATCGGCACCAATATGTCCATAGCTAATTGCTCCGTGATTTGCACCCCAGTTATTCATCACATCATAAGCCGTCTTAAATGCACCTTCTCCAGTTGTTCTTGGTGCAAACCAAGTACATGGCCAAGTATAGTCGGTGCGTTTCCAGATTTTATCAGATACTTCCTCTGGAAGTTTAACCGTCCATCCTTCAGCAATTTGGAGAACAGGACCTAATCCTTTTACTAAGTTAAGGCGGATCATGGTACATGGCATTTCCTCTTCTGTTAAGAATCTTGATGAATAACCGCCACCTCTAAAGTATCCGTTATCGGCTGGGTTCCAAGTAGTTGCATTGAGAATCGCCTCTTGATCTTTTTCATTGATCTCATACCAAGGTTTGATTACATGGTTTCCTTCTTCATCTACTGCTTGGCCATTAGCATCAAGACAAGCTGCACCTGAGTTAATTAAGTGAATGAATCCACCTGCATCTTTTGCAACGCCTTCTATATCATAGCCCGTTGCTTTCTTTACTGCCTCTGGACTCCAATAAGTACGAACGTCTGCAAAAATTTGAGCACGATTGGTTAATAGTTTGTTAAATAACATACCAATTCCGTTTAAAACATCATTTTCTGTTGCTAATATATATGGCTCTCGAGCTCCATTCCAGTCAAAGGAAGTATTTAAAAGAGCTTCTGGAAAATCACAGTTTGGATAAAAATCCGTCCACTGTCTCTGACCTTGGAAACCTGCTGCAATGGCATTATGTCCCACCATCTCTTCTTCACATCCAGCTGGAAGATCTTGATTTCCATTCATTAAGTCTTTGATGATACACATCATTTTTACAACAAACTCCCAGTCTTTTTCTTTTTGTTCTGGAGATTTTTGCAATTCGGTTGGATTCTTATCGAAACCTTCTTTACACTTTTCTTTTGTCCATGCCAAAGCTTTTTCATATTCAGCTTGATTGTAAATTCCTTCTGACATACGGCGGATAATCTCTACCTCATCTACAGATTCCACTCTCATTCCTAAATAATCTTCGATAAATGCTGGATCAATAATAGAACCACCAATTCCCATACAAATAGATCCGATTTGTAGATATGATTTTCCTCTCATGGTTGCCACTGCTACTGCAGCTCTACCAAATCTCAATAATTTTTCTTTCACATCTTCTGGAATACTTGTATCATCTGCTTCTTGAACGTCGTGACCGTAAATGCCAAAAGCAGGAAGTCCTTTTTGTGCATGTGTTGCCAATACAGAGGCTAAGTAAACAGCACCAGGTCTTTCCGTTCCGTTGAAGCCCCAAACGCCTTTGATGGTTTTGGTGTCCATATCCATGGTTTCGGCGCCGTAGCACCAACATGGGGTTACCGTTAATGTAATATCTACACCTGCTTTTCTGAATTGATCTGCACAAGCTGCTGCTTCTCCAACACGCCCAATGGTTGTATCTGAAATAACCACCTTTACTGGCTCACCATTTGAGTACTTTAAATTTTCCTCAAATAATTTTGCTGCAGATCTTGCCATAGCCATGGTTTGCTCTTCTAAAGATCCTCTCACATTTAGAGCTCCCCTTCTGCCGTCTATAGTCGGTCTAATACCGATAACTGGATAATCTCCCACTAATCTGTTTTTTGACATGTACTTACCCTCCTATGTTTTATAGTTAAATACCATTTACCTTTATTATAAACCTATCAACCCTTTAGTTCTTGTGGTATAATAGAAAAAAATAGGACAATATTCACTTTTTTTAGATGGGAGGAATTATTTTGAAATATACCCAGCTCCAAGAGCGTAGAATTCATGGAACTTTTGATTTTCCTCTAGAATTCTATCATATTACCCCTAGTCATCCCCGTTATGAAATGTCTTATCATTGGCACGTAGAGTTTGAATTAATCCGAATTTTAAAGGGAGAATTCGATCTAAATATCGATGAACAAAACTTTGTGGCTAAGCAAGGGGATTTGGTCTTTATAAAAGACGGTGCTTTGCACGGTGGCATACCTAAAGATTGCATTTATGAATGTATCGTTTTTGACTTAAATTCACTATTTAAGAAAAACTCCTTTCCTCAAAAACAGATGCAAAAGCTTTTATCACACCATCTCATGATCCACTATCTCTTTCCTAAAAGTGATGATCAACTCCATCAAATCGCCAATACCTTATTTGATGCCATGAGATTAAAAAATGAGGGATATGAACTATCCGTCATCGGTAATCTATTCCACCTATTTGGAACCATCTTTGGATATCACCTCTATACAGAAATAACGAATATACCAAATAAAAATACTAAGAGAATCCTTCAGCTTAAGAATGCCTTATCTTTAATTGAATCTAATTATTCATCCCCTCTTACCCTAGATGATTTAGCCAAGGCTGCTGGAATGAATGCTAAGTATTTCTGTCGTTTTTTCCACGAGATGACCCATAGAACACCCATTGATTATCTGAATTACTATAGAATTGAAGAGGCTTGTTTGCAAATGATCACCTCTGACTCTACCATTACCGAAGTAGCTCTAAACTGTGGATTTAATGATATCAGCTATTTTATCAAAACATTTAAAAAATATAAAGGAATGACACCTAAAAAATACCTGAGCATGCCCTTTTAAATGATAAAATTCGTGTATCAAAAGACTAAAGTAAACTTTATACAACATCCTTTTGATACACGAATTTTATGAGAATCTATATTTACGGTTCTGGATAAATACATTCAATACCCATTCTCTCTAATGCTTGTAGCCAACTATCTTCTGGTTTTTTATCTGTTACTAAAGTCGTTAAATCTGCCAAGTTACCAATTTGAGTAAAGGCAATTTCATCAAATTTCGTACTATCCATGGCTAAGATTTTTTCTTTCGCTGATTCTAACATGGTTTTTTTATTTCTTGCATGTAGTTCTTCAGAATCTGTGATTCCTGCTTTTAAATCCAAACCTTTACATGAAATAATGGCTTTATCCACGTGATAGCTAGAAAGCATTTTATCTGTTTGAGGTCCTACTAAAGCAAAGGAGCCTTCCCTTGCACTACCTCCTGTAGATAATACATGCCAGTCAGATTGATCAAATAACTCTATGATAATTTCGATGGAGTTAGTGATTAAGGTTAATTCCCTCTTCTCTTTTAAAGCCTTGGCTATATATACAGCCGTAGAACTGGCATCTAACATGATTCGCTCTTGATCATGTACCATTTGCTTTATGAGCTCCGCAATCTTCTGCTTGCCGACGATATTTTTTTTCTTTCGAATATTAAAAGGCAGATCAATGTTATTATTGTTTTCATTTAAAACTGCTCCGCCATAACTTTTAATGGCATATCCTTCACTTTCTAATTTCTCAAGATCCCTTCTTATGGTCTCTTCGGAAACCTCGTAGTGATGGCTCAATTCTCCTACTACTACCCTTTTATCTCGCTGTAACTTTTCTAATATTTCATTTCGTCTTTCTATCGCAAGCATATGAACTGCCTCCTATATTTCTGTCTTACATCATAAAATCTTATTATCTTCACTGTTCAAAGCCTAGATCTCCAAAAATGAAAGGTTCTCCTTGGTCTTGAACCGTTATAAAATAGCATTCCTTATTTTTTCATCTGGATTTGCGATAACAGAAGAGTCTAAATACATTCCCTCTTCTCCTGCTGCAAGCTTTGCTTGTTCTATTGCCGCTTCTACTGCCGCTATTTCACCTGTAAGCATTAAATATGATTTACCACACATACCACGGGCTACACGAAGCTCAATCAAATCTACAATTGCAGTTTTGGCCGCTCGATCCGCCGCCACTATAATGGTTGGTGCATCGTAAGTTTCTAATATTCCAAGTGCTTTTATCTCTTCTATATTGGTGCTTCCATAAATGGCTGGAAAAATAGATTCATGGGGATTACCCAAAACAAAACTTCCTGTTAAATGCAATCCATGCTGCTCTCTTCCATGTTCCACCGCTGCCTTTACTGCACTTAAATCTCCACTAATGATAACAATATACTTCCCAGGACATACTGTTTGAGCCTCTATTATGTCAATCTGTGAAGTTTTAACCATTCCGTCTGCTGCTGCAATACCTGCGGAAACAGTTTTATATTCCACCATACCAATCGCTTTACTCATATAGTATCTGTCCTACCTTTCTATTATAACATATTTTTCCGTAACTTCTAGTATTTTTCCTGTGATGGATGCATGGATAGGAACACTTAAACCCTTCCCTGCTTCTGCAATTGTTTGACCCATCTTTACTTCATCACCTTTTGCAACAATACTAACTGCAGGAGCTCCAATATGCTGACTTAACATTAATTTTACCCTTTTCACATTCCGTAGCTGATCATCCAATGGAGCCTCTTTATCATACTGTGCTAACCCTAATCTAGAGATCAATCTTTTTATTGGAACCTTACGGTATTCTCTTTCAGGCCCTACTGGTTTGGGTACAATATCTTTTGGTATTGGGATTCCAGCTTTTTTTAGTCCCTGTTTGTACTCAGTCATAAGGGTTCGTGGAGATAATCCCTGAAAACAAGAATACAGCTCACAAAGACCGCAAGAACAGCAAAAAGATGTATCCAAAAAGATCCCTGGCTCCTGAATATCTTTACAAGTGGCAGCTCTCATAAATAATGCTGGCTCCACTGGATGGCCCAATAGTTTTCTAGGACATAAATCCGTACACATGGTACATTGGCAGCAAGATGCCGCTGCTCTCTTTAAATCTATGGAGGATTCACTATTCTTCATCTGAATAATGTAATGATCCCTTGGCAATACCAACACCGCATTGGTGGTTTTCGTTACGGGTGTATTCCCTGTTCCTATGGATCCCATCATGGGTCCACCTAGAAAATATACGTAATCCTTTGTGGTAATCTTCCCTGCCATACTTACAACTTCGTCTATGGTTGTTCCTACAGGTACTCTAACAGTAACTGGATGCTCCACTTCTCCTACTACAGAAATGAGCTTATCATGAACTCCAACACCTTCTTCTAAGGCTCGATATACGTTATAAATGGTTTCCACATTAAAGACAGCTACACCGATGTCAATAGGAAGGCCACCTGGGTTGACTATTTTTCCTGTCACCTCATATATTAGAACAACCTCATCCCCTGCTGGATAAACCTCTTCTAATAATCCCAGTCTTACACCTGGGTAATTGTCCATACAAGTTTCTAAAGCTTCTATGGTCTTGGTATAGTCCTCTTTAATTCCTATAATCATCTCTGACGCTCCCAAAACTTCACCAATTTTATGGAGGGTCTTTACAATCTCTTCTGAGTGTTTTTCTAACAATTGTCGGTGAAGTCTTAACAAAGGCTCACATTCTGCACAGTTTAAAATAATGGTATTGACTCTTTGATCAAGCTTAGCATAGGTAGGAAATCCAGCCCCACCAGCCCCTACGACTCCACTGTTTTGTATTCTTTCCTTTAAACATTCAATATCCATTTTACCCTACTCCAGTCTTGATCCATCATCTATGATTCCTACTACAGCAGCATCTACAGGTGCCATTTCCATTCCGCAGCCAATTCTAGCCGCACTTCCAGTGGCCACCAATACATACTCACCGATTCCAGCCCCTATATTATCAATGGCAATGATCTGTTTACTCTTTTCTACCATTTTCTCTGACAGTTCAATAATCATAAACTTATTGCCAACCAATTTATCATTTTTTCTTGTGGAAACAACACTTCCCACTACTTTTCCAATTAACATGTTCTTCCTCCTGTCGCCCAGAGTTTGATTCCCATAAGACAGAATTTTTATACCATCAACGTTAATATCTGTCCAGTTCTAATCTGAGCCGCGTTGGCCTCATCTGTATCGATATGCATTTCTAGAGTAAAGCTATCATCTACACGGATCTGAACGTGATGAAAAATCGTTCCACGCTGGTTATCTGCTTGAACAGAAACCGTCTGTCCATCTACAACTCCTGCTTGGAGTGCATCCTTTGGTGCCATATGTATATGACGCTTTGCAACGATACATCCTTCTTCTAAGTAAACAGCACCTTTGGGTCCTACAATAGCTATTGGTGCACTACCCTTGATATTTCCTGACTCTCTAATAGGAGCCTTGATACCAAGCTTTATAGCATCTGTAGATGAAATCTCTACTTGAGAAGCCTTTCTAACTGGTCCAAGAATTCGAACATTTTCAATGGCTCTTAATTTTAGTCCAACAATGGTCACCACTTGGTCTGATGCAAATTGACCACCCATCAATTCCTTTTTCTTCGTCAGTTGAAACCCTTTACCAAATAGGATCTCAACGTGTTCTTGAGTTAAGTGCACGTGCCTTGCTGATACCCCTACAGGGACCAAAAAGCCAACGCCTTGACGTTTACTTTCTTTTTCTTTTACAATATCCAAAACCATTCTCGTTATAACTTCAATTTGATGATCCATAGGTTACACCTCATTATAATATTTAGTCGGATAGCTCTAAAAGAATCCTAAGACTCTTGGATGGCTATCCGACTTGTTGATGTAGGAAGAACTATTTTACTTCTGGAAGAATCTTCTCAACGTCTGCATGTGGTCTTGGAATAACATGAGTCGCTACTAATTCACCAAGTCTTCCCGCGCTACTAGCACCAGATTCAACAGCTGCTTTAACAGCCCCTACGTCTCCTCTTACCATAACACTTACAAGTCCTGAACCAATTTTTTCAGTTCCAATTAAGGTTACATTAGCTGATTTTAACATTGCATCTGCCGCTTCAATCGCTGCTACTAAACCTCTAGTTTCTACCATTCCTAATGCTTCTTGTGCCATTTTCTTATCCTCCTTAGATTGATCATTCTCTTTTTTTACTATTTTTTTATTTTGATTAGAATTTACAACTTTCGTTTCTTGTTTTACCTGATCTTGTTTTACCTGTTCTTGTTTTGCCTGTTCTCTTTCTTCCACTTCCGAACCTCCAGTCTTACAAGCTTACTCCTTGGTTATCTCTTCTAAGATACCAGTTTGGCTATATTTTACCATTCTAACAACTTCTTCATGTGGATGTGCAATTACCACTTGTGCAACAGGTTCTTTAATACAAGAAACCGCCGCTCGTTCCATGGCCTGGGTTACATCAGATACTGATCCTTGTATAATGATGGTCACCAATCTTCCACCAAGTTTTTTCTCCCATGTAACAAACTCCACATTAGCTGTCTTACACATAATATCTAGTGCATCTATAGCTGCTGTAGTACTTGGAACCTCAAAAAATCCATATGATTTTCCCATGAAAATACTCCCATATTCGTCACATTAAATTGTAGGTAAAATTTTCTCTACATCATTATGAGGTCTTGGAATGACGTGTCTAGCCACTAATTCGCCTAATCTACCAGCCGCATCGGAACCTACTTCAATGGCTGCATTTACTGCTCCAACGTCTCCACGCACCATAACCGTTACTAATCCAGAACCAATCTTCTCAGTTCCAATTAATTCAACTTCTGCTGCCTTTACCATTGCATCAGCGGCTTCAATTGCTGCTGTTAAACCTCTTGTTTCAATCATTCCTAAAGCTTCTCTTGCCATCATCCTATCCTCCTGATTATCTTACTTCTTATCAAATGCACAAAGTTTCAACATCTTATTGGTTCCATCTTCTGGCCTTGCAATCTCATGTACTGCCACTACTCCAGCTAATGTTTCAGCTTTTGCTCTTCCTGCTTCTAAAGCCGCTTTCACATCTGAAACAGTCCCCCTAAACTTTACCATTACAATTAAAGGCACTGGGAGTTCATCGGCATTACCAGGTTTGTTTTTATCGAAAGTCTCCAGCCTTACATTGGCTGCTTTACATCCTGCATCTGCCGCTGCAAAAGCTGTTGCAAGTCCAAAGACTTCTAACATTCCTACGGCTTCTTCCATGTATGCTCACTCCTCATCTCCCTAGGTTTCTATTCATTCACAATTGCAATCTTTAAACCTTCCATTTTAAGATTGGTTACATGGGCTTCATTGATCTGATCTAAACGAAATTCATGAGTAATGAGTTCATCCATTGGAAGTCCAATGCCTTTTGCTCTCTTTAAGAAATCAAATGTTGTTGCATAGTCTCTTAAAGTATATACCCAAGAACCTACCATAGTGAGTTCTTTAGCGCAAATATCTAAATGAGGGTTAATCGTTGCATCACCATTGTTAATGAAGAAACCAAGTTCGCATAAACCACCGCCATTTCTAATGAATTTATAAATATTAGAATGAGCTGCTGGAGCACCTGTACACTGAAATGCAAAGTCTGCAAGATGACCATCAAAGCTTGCTTCTACTGCACCAGCCAATGCTTCGATACCAGAGTGATCTTTAAAGTTAACGGTTTTTGTGGCTCCCATTCTTTTAGCAAAGTCTAGTCTTTTCTGCTCTCCATCTACTGCTGTTATGTTTTCAATTCCCATAGTGCGAAGAACGGCAATGCAGATCAGACCAATTGGTCCACAACCTTGAACTACGACCCTGCTATTGAATCGCAAGATTCCTGTTGTTTTGGCACGTTCTACTGCATGAATCAACACTGCACAAGGCTCCACCAAGATTCTAGATTTTAAGTCAAGATCGCTGACATTAAAAATCGTTGATCCTTCACGAATTAATATGTAGTCCGAAAACCATCCATTTAAATGGATATCATCGTCTGGAAGTAAGCCATAAACATCGGCACCTCCTACATTTTGTTTGTTTAAGTCAAACATGGTAATGTCTGGATTATCCTTAAAGATCATACAGGATACCACTTTATCCCCAACAGTTAAAGGCTTTCCTGCACTATCTGTTTTTACGTTTTTGCCCATCTTTACGATTTCTCCAGTTCCTTCATGGCCTAAAGCCACTGGAATTAAACTAAATGGGTCTTTTTTAAATTCATGAGCGTCGGTACCACAAATACCACACCCCTCTACCTTAACTAAAATATCTCCGTCGCCGACCTCTGGCATAGGGAAGGTTTTCACCTCATATTTTTCAAGGTCTGTAAGCATTGCTACTCTAGCTGTACTTGGAATCTCCTGACTACTAGAAGGCTTACTTGCTGCAGGGCTTTGCATCATGCTTTCAAGCACTTGCTTTACCACTGCCTCCACATTTACTGAATTGATATCCATATTCTTTCTACCTCCAAACCCTCCCCTACAATAGGATAAAGGGGAGCTTCAAACTTATCGAATACATAAGCTATCTGACATGACGCACCGTCTGCTCTTTGTAAAGCTACGTGCACTTGTTAATCCTTCTCCTGTTCTACTTGCAATGGTAAAGGTACAAAATCCTTCTCCCCCAAAACCAAGGGCTGCATAAGATGGTGCATTCTTTACTAGAATTGCTGTATCTAATGCTTTTGCATAGGTAGTAATTCGATCTACATTCTTAGAATGTATATGAGCAGAGTGTCTGTTTCCATGCTCTAACCATAAGGATTTTTCCACACCATCCTCAAAATCTTTCGCTCTTACCACACCGAGAATGGGCATCATAAGCTCTTCTGCTATTAATGGATGTTCTTTTTCTCCTTCAAAAATAATACAGCGAATATTATCTGAAACTTCTACTCCTATCATTTGTAAAAGAGCTTTCGCACTTCGTCCCACGCACTTTCTGTTTAGTCCTTTTTCTGTAAATACCGTTTTTACTAATAACTCTTGTTCTTCTTTAGATGCTTGATAGCATCCTTCATTTTGGATCATATAATACATAAGTTCATCAATAATAGGCTCTAAAGCTACGACTTCTTTTTCAGCAATACACGGTAAATTATGATCAAAGGTGCAACCGTTGATAATATCCGTTGCCGCTTTTTTTAGATCAGCAGTTTCATCTACTAAAACGGGTGGATTTCCTGCTCCTGCTCCAATCCCTCTTTTACCTGATGAAAGCACGGCTGTTACTACCCCTGGTCCTCCTGTTGCTGCAATTAAATGAATATCTTTATGCTTCATCATCGTTGCACTAGAATCTAGAGTCGGTTTTGCTACTGTACATGCGATGTTTTCTGGACCTCCAGCCTCTAGAGAAGCTTCGTTAATCATGTGAATAGCGTGAATGGATGTTTTGATAGCGGCTGGATGTGGATTAAATACCACTGTATTTCCACCTGCAATCATTCCAATGGTATTGCAAATAATGGTTTCGCTTGGGTTGGTACATGGGGTGATGGCTCCAATCACACCAAAAGGACCCATTTCAACTAAAGTAAGCCCGCGATCACCTGACCATGCAGTGGTTACAATATCTTCAGTTCCTGGGGTTTTTTCTGCTACAAGCTGATGTTTTAAAATTTTGTGCCCCACATTTCCCATACCCGTTTCTTCAACGCCCATACGTGCTAATATCTCTGCTTGTTCCACGGTTTTTTTACGAATATTGCTAATAATTTGTTCTCTTTGATCCATGGACATTCCTGCTATGATCTTTTGAGCCTTTTTTCCTTCTTCAATGGCCTCATTCATATCTTGAAATACACCCAAAGAGTCCTTGTTTTCTGCTATATTTAGCTTAGCAATGACTCCTTGTACGATATCTTGTATTAATTGTTCATCTACGGCCACAAAACCACCTCCTCTAATATGTTTTTTCCATATTCGGCTAACATTGTGTCCTGTTCTAAACTCCCACCACTGATTCCCAGGGCACCTACCATTTTACCATTTAAGATCAGTGGCTCTCCTCCGCCAAAAATAACAATCTTTCCGCCATTGGTTTCTTGAACACCGTAAAGGGGCGCTCCTGGCTGGCTTAATTCCCCTACTTCTCTTGTGGACATCTTAAGTCCTGCTGATGTATAGGCTTTATTTAAGGCAATATCATAGCTTGCGATAAATGCATCATCCATGCAGCTAACCGCTACTGGTCTTGCTCTATCATCTACCACAGCTATGATAACAGGAACTCCTAATTCCTCCGCTTTTCTCTCCACTTTTTCTATGAGCTTTTTTGCAAGAGAGAGGGTGATCCTATGAGAAGTAACAAGACCTGTAGACTCTTTCTTAGAGTCATGTTCCACTCTTCTTAAAACCTCTTCTACAATATACTTCATCTCTCTTTGATCCATGTCTTATTTACCTAGTTGTTCTAAAACTTTCCTTGTAATGGACTCTACTAATTTATCATCGATCTTTACAGAACTTTTATCCTGAGTTGAAGGAGTCCCTGTAGCATGACAACTATGGCAGCTTTGTTTTCCATCTTTTTGATTCTGGCAAAGGTTCGCTGGATGTTTTCCTGCAAGACCCATTTGTCTTCTTATTTCATATAGATCTTCCACTTGTGAAGGTGAGAATTCTTGTGGTCCACCTAATTGTTTTGATTGATATAATAACTGTGCATAGAATTCTGTAGACTCCATTTTGTGGTAAGCATTTAATAAGGTATCTGCATAAGTTAATGCTCCATGGTTTTCTAATAAGACAGAATCAAAATGATCTAAATATTCTTCAATGGCATCTGGAATTTCCATTGTTGAAGGTACACCGTATTTAGCAATTGGTACGCATCCTAAAGCAATGACTGCCTCTGGCATAATCGGTTGTGTTAATGGGATACCAGCAATGGCAAAGCTTGTTGCATAAAGAGGATGAGCATGAACAACCGCTTTTACATCTGGTCTTTTTTCGTATACACGCATATGCATCTTGATTTCTGAAGATGGTTTAAAACCTTTATTGGCTTGAATAACATTGCCTTTGGCATCTACTTTACAGATATATTCTGGAGTCATAAATCCTTTGCTCACTCCTGTTGGTGTACATAAGAATTCATTGTCATTTAATTTTACTGAAAAGTTACCATCGTTTGCAGCAACCATTCCTCTATTATATACTCGTCTACCGATCTCACACATTTCTTTTTTAATTTCGTATTCGTTTTGCATCTTTTCTTCCTCCATCACATATTTTCTATATGTTCTTTGAATTATGTTGTTTCTAATTTGATAATATCACTAAATCCCACACTCGTCAATCTATTTTTATGTTGTTTCTATTGTTTTTATTGTTTCATCCATATATATTATTTTTTACTATTATTATTTAACATTGGATCATCTTTCATTCTATTAAGTAATCCCGTAATTCTGATACACCTGTTCCGTCTTTTGAATCCACCAAAAAGATTTTTTTACATCCAGCAAGTTCCAACCATTTTTTTGCTCTATGAGGTTTTGCTCCACTTTCGTGAATCTTCGTTACAATTCCTATAACTTCTCTAGTAGCTGTACTGGTAACACAAGGAGGATACAAGGAATAATGCTCTGTTGACGATAGTAACAATCCAATTATATCTGCCTCATAGGAATATAAAGCAAGGGCGTATGCAAATTGATTGGCCTGTGCATATTCTCCTGGAGTATCAATAACCATATCATTATAATTGACGTATTGAGTCTTGTGATACTGAATCTTTTCTCCTTTTAATGCTTGGGTTAGAGTGGTTTTACCAGCCTCACTTCTTCCCATTAATACTATTTTCTTCATATATACTGTACCACGCTTTGCTTTTGTCTAAACTTGATTAAGTCTTAGTCAACTGGCAGATAGTGAAGCCCATTTTCTCATCCACATATTCTAAAACCGCTCGTAAAGCTGCTTCCGTTTCGGAAATTGTTCCTGTTATCATCAATGTTCCGCTAAATCGATCCACAAATCCTAAGGTAACACCTGCTGCCTTCATGGCCAAATCCGCTGCAATAACGGCTGTTTCTGCTGGACTAATGGTCAGAACTCCAATGGCTGCCTTATTATAATCTACCGTTGGATCTAATCCTAGCTTTTCATATAAAATCTCATCTGGGCTGGCAATGACATGAGCGATGGTGATCTGCTTTCCTGGTACCAACTCTTGAACAATTCTGGCTTTATCATGCATATATTGATCCATCTATTCTTTATCCTCCAATCTGACATGGAAGTCCTGATGCTTGTTCTGCTGTTTCTAATAACCTATGCATATGCTCTGCCGTTGGAGGCTGTATGTGATCCATAAGATAAGTCCTTCCAAGACCCTGGTACTTATCCTGTCCCAACCTATGGTATGGAAGAAGATGGATCCTCTTAATACCCTTAAGGCTTTTTGCAAAGATGGCAATATCTCTAATCTCTTCTACCGTATCATTAAAGGTTGGAACCACAGGAATACGAATACTTAATTGACTTAATCCTGAACTTGCTATCCTTCTTGCATTTTCATGAATGAGTTCATTGGGTACTCCCGTAAATTCTTTATGTTTACTAGAATCCATATGCTTAATATCCATTAAATACTGATCCAAATAAGGCAAGATTCCTTCTATGACTTCATAAGAGCTATAGGCTGTGCTTTCTAAAGCCGTATGGAATCCATATTCTTTTGCTCCCATGAATAAGGCTTTCGTAAACTCTGGCTGACAAAGACTTTCTCCACCAGATAATGTCATGCCACCTCCCGAGCGGTTATAATAAGGTCGATCTCTTTCAACAATTTCCATTACTTCTCTAACGGTTCTATCTTCTCCGATGATTTGTTCCTCACCTTGAACCACCATGGGCTGTATTTTATATTCTTGGGATTCTGGATTACAACACCAACGGCACCTTAAACTACAGCCTTTTAAGAAGACGATGGTTCTGATCCCATCTCCATCATGAAGGGAAAACCTTTGAATATCAAAAATTCTTCCTTTTTGTTCCATTATGTCCATATCGTTCCGCCTTTCTTAAAATCCCTGCTCCGTACGATTAATAATATCGTCTTGCAAAGATCTTGATAGGGTGGTAAACAATGCACTATATCCAGCCACCCGAACAACTAAGTGTCGATACTGATCTGGATTTTTTTGAGCATCTAATAACGTTTCCTTATCTACTACATTAAATTGCATATGACTTCCCTTTTGATCAAAGTAAGCTCGAATTAGGGCAACAAACTTTTCTAATCCTTCCTTTCCAGATAACACCGATGGATGGAATTTTTGATTAAATAGAGTTCCATTTGATGCTATGAAATGGTCTAGCTTTGCAACGGAATTTGCTGCTGCTGTAGGACCGTGAGTATCTTTACCCGCCGCTGGAGATACTCCATCTGCTACTGGAGTTCTTGCAAGCCTTCCATCTGGAGTCGCACCTGTTTGTGCTCCCAGAGGTACATTTGCCGATACTGGATATAGGCCTGCCTGATAACTTCCACCTCTTGGATTTTTAAACTTTTCAAGGGTTCTTGTATAAGTATAAGCTACTTCTCTTGCAAACTCGTCAACTTCACGAATATCATTTCCAAACTTAGGAATCCCGTTAATTAGTTTTAGGAGGCGTTCACCTTGTTCTTTTACAGCATCTGATTCAGAAATTTCAAGAACGGATTTTAAAACAGCAGCTACTTCTGACTCACCAACAGGTTGACCTTCTTCCTTTAATCCCTTTAATACATCTGAGGTCAAATCCGTTAAATCCTCTACATCTAATCCCTTACCGTAATTTAACCTTAAAGCCTCTTTATATTCACTTAAAGTAACCTTTTCTTCTTCAAATACCAATTTTTTAATGGCATAAAGAGAATCTGCCATATTTGCAACTCCAAATCCTTGTGGACCTGTAAAATTATAAATCGCCCCTCCTTCTTGTACCGTTTTTCCTCTTCCCATACAGTCGTCAACCATAGAAGATAAAAATGGTAATGGGCATCTCTTAGCATGCGCTACATCAATGGCATTATCAGCATTTACAAGTAATTCAATCATATAATCCATTTGTGCCTGATATGCATGAAAGAATTGTTGGAAGGTAGTCATCTCTTCTACTGGGCCAGTTTTAATTCCCACTTGGACCCCTTTATCCATACCATTTGAAAATACAAGCTCTAAAGGTCTGCACATATTAAAGAATGCTGCATCATGCCATCCTTCTGTTTTTCCTGACTTTTGTGGTTCTACACATCCAATAATGTTATATTCTCTGGCATCTTGTAGCGTTAACCCTCTATTTAAAAGAGATGGAATAATCACTTCATCGTTATAATAGGCTGGAAGGCCTACACCTGTTCTGGTTAATTCGGCTGCTTTTATTAAAAATTCATGAGGTGATCCATTCCATACACGCACAGAAAAAGAAGGTTGTGGCAACTGTACATGCATAGTAGCATTGATGGTCATAAAGGAAAGATCGTTGGTTACATCTATACCCTCTGCATTTTGTCCACCTGAAATAAGATTTTGAAACAAACTATATCCTGCAAATCCTTCTGCTGATGCCTCATCACGACATTTATTTAAATCATTCAGTTTTACCCAAATACAATCGATGAGCTCTTGAGCAAACTCTCTTGTGATCTTACCCTGGTTGCGATCTTTTTCATAATAAGGATACATGTATTGATCAAACCTTCCAGGAGAAATGGAGTGCCCACTTGATTCGATCTGGATAAGCTGCTGTACAAACCAAAAAGATTGACATGCTTCATAAAAGCTCGTTGCACCTTGCATCGGTACCCTTCTACAATTTTGTGCAATCCTTGTAAGTTCTGCAGCCCTTCTACGATCCTTACATGTTTTTGCCTGTTCCTCTGCTAACTTGGCATAACGATTTGCATATGCTATAGCTGCATCACAGCTTATCATCATGGCTTGTAGTAGTCTGGACTTTTCAATATAATTACCATCTGAAACTCTACAGTTATCTAATTCTTGTTTTGCCTGACGTTTGATTCCTTCGTACCCTATCGCAAGAACCTTTTCGTATTGAACCGTTACGTGTCCTACACCGTTATAGTAATAGTTCCCTGGAGTAAACACATTGTGTTCCATAGCTATGAGAGTTTCCTTTTCCATGTAAGAACGAGCCAATTCACTGGTGGTTTTCCCCTTCCAATAGGAATTGGCTTTCTTTAGCTCTTTTTTCGTTTGCTCTGATATGTAAAATGGGTCTGCACTACGAGTCTCTACTGTATCAAATTCTGACTCTAACCATTCATATGAGAACTCTGGATACGTCTGGCATCCCCTTGGTGCTATTGTGGTGCTTCCCACAATAAGCTCTTCATCTCTAATAATAATTGGTATATTCCTTAAGATATGATCAAATGCCTTGGCTCTTCTTATGATCATAGGCTCATGTTCCGTTGCCTGATAAGATTCTGTAATTAAAACAGCTCTGGCAGATTCAATGACTGGCATCTTCTCAAACAGATCCTCGATTAATTTTGGTATTCTGTCTGACTTTGGAATATCGCTGCTATCAAAAGTATATAATCCCATATCCTACCTTTCCTTCCTTGCTCCTTCTCTTTACTGGGTTTGATGTTACTGATGTCCAGTGATTCTTCTATAAAAGAAAAAAGAATCCCTTTTTATATACGTTACGTCCATTATACGTCAGTCAAATACTAATGTCAATAAATCCAACAGTATATATTGTTGTTTTTATTTGTTTTTAAGGAATCTTCTCCTTTGTTTTTTATTTTTTATTGTTTTATCTTTTATTTTATTTGACATTCCACACCAAACCATCTATTCTATTGATAGATCAGAGGTTTTTTTCAGATGATCACACTCAAATCCTAATTAGATACATCATGAGAAGGGAGAATTCTTTTATGAGATATATCTTAGATGCACATACCCATTCTATTGCTAGTGGTCATGGTTCTACAGATACCATAACCCATATGGTTAAGGCTGCTTATGAACGTGGACTTACACTTTTAGGCATAACGGAGCATGGTCCTGCTACAATCCTTTCATGTAAACCTTCTTATTTTCAGGGTCTTGCCACAGCCCCAAACCATAGATGTGGCATTGAGGTTTTATATGGAGCAGAATTAAATATTATGAATGTAAATGGAGATCTTGATTTAGATGATATGATTTCAGAAAAACTAGATTACGTTATTGCAGGGCTTCATGGACCTTTGATGGTGCCAAGCAATGCAGAGGATCACTTACGTGCTTATATTCAAGCCATGAAACATCCTTATGTGAAAGTAATCGCCCATTGTGATGATGTGAGATATCCTGTGGATTACGAGAAACTCCTCCAAGCAGCAATGGAATATGGCGTTATTTTAGAGATTAATAATAGCTCTTTAAGTCCTAATGGATATCGTGGAAATACGAAAAAAAATGTTAGAAGAATATTAGAATTATGTAAAGCATACGATTATCCAGTTTTATTATCTAGCGATAGTCACGGAAAAGAGCATATTGGTGACTTTCAGTATGCACTTCCCCTTATAGAAGAAACTCATTTTCCAGAAGAATTAATTTTAAATACATCCACTGAATATTTCAAAAAATATATTTGCAGATAGTAGAGGATAATAGGTAAGGATAAAATCCCCACCTTCATAAATGGAACATGTATGATGATCTTGTTGGAAAAATATTGATTCAGTCTGTGTTCTGTGCTATTCTATGGACAAATAAATCTCTTTAGGAGGAAAACATCATGGGATGTCTTGGTAATTTTTTATGGTTTCTTTTCGGTGGTTTTATCAGTGGCCTTAGCTGGTGTTTAGCAGGATGCTTATGGTGTATCACGATTGTTGGAATTCCCATTGGTTTACAATGTTTTAAATTTTCGTCTTTAGCCTTTTTCCCATTTGGAAAAGAAGTTCGCTACGGCGGGGGTGCTGCATCTCTTCTTTTAAATATTATTTGGCTCATCCTTTCAGGGATTCCAATGGCTCTTAGCTCTGCTGTTATGGGTTGTATTTTATGTATTACCATTATTGGTATTCCTTTTGGACTGCAGCATTTTAAAATCGCCAAACTAGCTTTGATGCCTTTTGGCTCAGAAGTAATATAATAGAACTTACTCATAACGAGATCGGAATTGGTTTTGTCACTGACGTTCTAGAGCAAGACCAATGATTTCATATTTTTTCGCTAATAGGTAAGTAACTTTACTTCCTTCATTATTTACACATATAAAACGAACCAGATGGGAAAATCATTCCATCTGGTTCGTTTTTATATTCTCTGTGCTAATCTTTTATGATTTTAAAAAATGATGCAATAATACTAAAAACTGCCGCTCCAAAGCAAAATCCCATTCCAATGATTGCACTGGATAGATCAGCCAGTGTTTGAGCATTTCTTTCAAAAGAAAGTATTGTGGCAATATTGTTTACTCTGACACTGATAAAAATAACAAATGCTACCATCAGCATTACGGCTGATACTATCGGTAATATATCTAAATATATCTTTGCTCCAAGTGTTTCAGATCCTATGATAAACACCAGTTCCAAAATCACCGCAATGACGATACATGCTACTACTGCAGCATTGACACCTAGGTTGCTAAAGTAAGCGGTATTACAGTTGATCATATAAAATATAAGTCCTACAATAGCCAATATAACCGTTAAGGCTGTTAAATAGAAACCTGCGGACTGTTTTTTGATAAATTCCATAGTATTCCCTCCCTAGTCTTCCTTACGTTTTACTGCGCCTTTGATATACATCGCTGCTGCACCAATTGTTAGCACCGCAAAGACAACCTGTACGGCAGTTAATGTATTATCATACCAGGTATTGACACTGACAATTCTCGTTGTTTCGTTGATTCCGTCCATGGCGTTGGAATTAGCAAGAGCATAATTTTGCCAAAGCATAGCATTTTTTAATGCTTGCAGCATATTGGCATCTTTGCTTACATTTTCTACGGTCCAGTAATCCCATTTTGCACTTACTGCCTCCATATTGTTATCACCTGTATTACAAGTCATTGTCACTCCATTGGTCACCGCTTCTTTTAATACACTATAGTTGGCATCTTGAATAAAGTCTTGAGACTGTAATCCTTTGAATCCCCACTCTTGTCTTAAAATATTGACTAGTAAGCCAGTATGAGCATTTCCCGCTGTTAAACCAATGCGGTTAAAGGTAGTCATAACACCAAGTGCTTGAGCCTGCTCAATGGTGGCCTGAGTTCCTCTTAACTCATTTTCTCTAGCTTTCTGTTCGTTCATAAAGGCCGCCAATCCAGAACGGTTAATTTCCGTATCATTAAAAGCAAAGTGTTTTGGAGCAATAATACAACCGTACTCTTTTCCTGCTGCAATATAAGCCGTTGCTTGATATGCAGTTAACACTGGATCTTCTGAGTAGTACTCATGGTTTCTGGCATTATATGGAACACGATGTAAGTTGGTTCCAGCTCCCCAAAAGATTGGGAGATTAGACCAAAGAGAATAATTCCCTATGACTTTTCCATATTCAGCAGCCATTTCTTTACTAAAGGTCTGTGCAATAACAGTTTCATTACTCATGGTACCAAACTTATAGTCTAAGTTCTTATCATTTTCATCCACAGCACATGGATCATCAGATTCTGTATCCTTGTTTGCATATTGACCAAGAGGATAAGAGTTAATACCATTTGGTCCATCATTTTGAACCGCCTCTGGAGATACGATAGACTCAATAGGTTTTGTGCTTGTTCCACCAAAGGCTACTCTAATCATGGCTTCTTCCAATGTGATTTGATCAATCAGCAAGCTCCAGCGTTCATCTTCTATATCTTCTACACCTTTTAAGCTTGCCAAAGTCAGATCATGATCTGAACCAAAAGCTATAGAAGATGGGTCGCCCTGTTCTTTTATTTCTACAAGATCATTTCTTAAAACAGCTAACATTTCATCATTAGCAGTTAAATCTTTATAAGTTTTAGGCCAAGTACCTTTCCAGTCATTTCTTGATAAGTACGTTACAGTATCTGGCATGTAGTAATTTAAATCTGCATCTTCTAATTGATTTTCCACAGCTGTTCCATTTTCTGTGTGGGAGAAAGTGGTGTCATCAAAAGAATCTAAATCCCAAGTCTGAACATTTTCTACTATTCCTTCACCAGTCATACCATCTTCCATGGTTTTACCTTGGGCTGCAAGCACATTGTTTACTGCCTCATGAGACCCATTTCCAATGGTAAAATAATATCTACCATCATCTAAGATATAATTTCCTTTCGTGCCAGCAGCATTATCCCTTGTACTGTCCCAGCTTGCCATATTCTGTGCATCTGCTGTTACTGTAATGGTTGTTGATTCTCCTGGTGCAAGTTCTTTAGTTTTCTCATAATCTAATAGCTGGATAGCTGATTTTTCAACTAGATGCTCTTTATCATATTCTGTATATGGAAGAGAAACGTAAAGCTGCACCACATCCTTGCCTGCTACATCTCCTGTATTGGTAACTGTTACTTCTGCTGTTATGGTCTTTGTTTTTAAATCTACGTTGATCTCATCCAAGGTTTGTGAAAATGTAGTATAAGATAAACCGTAACCAAATGGATAGGAAACTTCCTGATTATAACTCCAAGAAACACCATCTGTGCTTCCAATTCCATCAGCAGCATTTCCTGTTCCTAAAACAGTATCTGCATATCTTGTCTCATAGTATTTATACCCTGTATAAATACCCTCTGCTTCTACTAAAACCGAATTGATAAAATAAGAAGGATCTGGATTGGTCCATTCATAATTACCGTAGTTTTGTGCTGCTGGCGAATTGGCACCTACTACAGCATAAGTATCTGCAAGATGGCCTGATGGATTAGCTGCTCCACTTAAAACGTCTGCAACTCCATAAAAACCATATCCACCTGGGAGTCCAATTTCTAAAATTGCATCAACACCATCATTATTCTTTAATTCGTCTATTTCCATAGCACTGGCATTGTTCAGTAATACAATGACTTTGCCATTGTTCTTTTCCTTAGCACGAATAGCCGCCTCTATCGTATCAAGTTCTGTATCAGATAAACCTAATGGATCTGTCTGTCCCAGATCCTGATCTGGGTTTACCCCTTCCTCACCAGGCATGTAGTTGGCATTTTCTCCTGCCGCCCTTGCAATGGTAACGATCATAACCTGATAATCATCCATAGTATCTTCCCAGCTAGGCTCTGTTTGATCTAATAATTCTTGTGTAGGTTCTAGACTCGTAAAAGTACCTGTAACAGAAGGAGCCGTTGTGCGATAGTAAGTCGTAACACCCCATGGAAGAACTGATTCCGATTTAAACTCTTCTTTAAGACTCTCGTACATAGATTTTACCGTAGGATTGAATTCATATCCTTTAGCTGTAAATGCTTCTACCAAATCTACCGTATCTGCATCTGTCCCTTTATTTTCGGCAAGACTACTACCAAAATCTCCACCTTGCACTGGATAATAACTACTAAATCCAAGTAATGTAACTTTTTTTGTCTCATCATCAGAAAGTGGAAGAGCCCCATTATTCTTTAAAAGAACGGTTCCTTCTTCATTCATTCTTTCCCCAAGATCCTCAATGGCATCTAAAAGCTGGGTAGTATTTTCGTAATCCGTCTGGAAACTGTATAAATCCCCTGCATCTTCAGTTGTGTCTGTAACCGTTTGTGTACTTCTGGTTCCAAGAAACTTATCAATGTCGGTACGAAAACTATCGATCACCACAGATGCCGTCAACGAAAACGCCAGTAATGATGCCGTTGTTGTCGTTAATCCACGCCATAAAAAACGTTTTGATTTTCTTCTCTTTTCCTTCTTTTCGTTCATAATATCCTCCATTTCGAATAGATTATTTTTTATATCGAGATCCTGACTTTGCAGATTTTGCAGCCAGTTTCTGTTGATATTTTCTTTCTTCTTCCTCAAAATTAAGACCTTTTTTCTTACAATAAGTTTTTAATTCTGCTATCCGAGCCATCTCTTCTAATCTCTCTGCTTCTTCTTGTTCCATACGAAGACGCTCAGATGGTTCGATCCACTCTCCACCAGCCGCAAGAACAGCTGTTTTTTGATATTCTAATATGATCTTTTGATCTTCTTCTACGTGTTTTTCTACCTTAAGAAAACACATCAATACTACGATAATGGCATAACATACAAGCTCTGCCCCAAGAAAGCAGGCTGCTAACATGGATTGAACTCCTGCGTTTTGGGTTGCTGCTGTCGCATCGTACCCACTAAAGGTTAAAAGGGCATTAATCAAGCCATTTCCAAGCCCTGTCATTCCTACCATAATGGCACCGTATACAGACATGGTAAATCCATCACTTCTAAAACCATTCTTAGCTTCTAGATGATCCAGTACATCGGAAAGTAGGGCTAAGGTAACATACATAGCTGGAATCGATCCAATTCCCTTTAAAATAATTCCAATACATACGATGACAAAATTATGAATGTTAATAAAACTGATGAGACCTCCTAAAACGGAGATAGCTAGACCAATGGTAACTGCTCTTTGCTTTCCAAGTTTATTAGCTATGGGCCAAGCAAGTACCATGCCGACAGCTGTTGGTATCCCTCCGATTAGACCTAATGTTCCCATAGCGGCTCCAGCTGAACTTTCGTTTGTGATACCCTCAAACATCCAGCGGAAATAATAGCTCATAGACCCGTTTTTAACCAAACCACCAAACTGAAACAATAGGAAATATAGTATGATGATCCACCAATATCGATTGGAAACACAGGCTTTTAACTGTTTGATCATAGGGATCTTTTCTTCTTTAATATCCAACTTTAAGTTTTCTTCTGTTACACGCTCCCGAGTGTAGTAATATTCAAGCATAATAGCTAGAAAAGTAATCACACATAGGGCGATCATAACCACACGCCAATTTTCGTAGCTTGCAGTGGCATCGATTCGTCCATCCTTTTCTACAAATAAAAAGCTTTGAAGTAACATTGGAACTAAAATACTAGCGCCAATGCCTACAGCTGCAACCCCTGATGCATTGGAAAATGTTGCAAGCATTCCTCGATGATTAGAGTTTCTAGTGGACAAAGCCACCATAGAACTATGAGCCGTATAAAAAAATGGATAAGCAACGGCATAGTACAAGTTATAGGATAAGGCAATCCATATCATCTGCACGGTAGGATTTCCATTTTGGGGCGTTAGGAACAAGAGCATAATAGCTATCGTAACAAGGGGAGCAGATATGAGCATGTAAGGTCTAGCTTTCCCCTGAGAGGTTCTAGTATTGTCAATCAACCTCCCCACAAGAAGATTTCCCAAGATTACAAAGATAACAGAAATCATTGGTAGTAAGGTGGAAAAAATCCCAAACTTACTGGTATTGGTCCACCCTAAAACATCGGAATAATATC
>DVLR01000366.1 GCA_018715425.1 Candidatus Merdenecus merdavium | reverse complement strand
CATGAATAATGGATATACAGCTTTTCAGTGTGGATTTGACGGTACGAATTTAATGGATGAAGAGTGGTTAAGAAAAAGAGAAAACACGGTAAAAGCCACCGAAAAAAGCAGTCTTCATATATGGGCATTATTTCAGGAAGAACATAATCAGGCTCTGGATGGCTTCCTAGATGTTAAAGACTATGCTATTTGTGGAGGCGGCTTCCCTATTCATGTTGAAGAGGTAGGTGTGGTAGGAACCATTGCCGTTTCAGGCCTTGACCATGTGGCTGATCATGATTTATTGATTCGTTGCATCAGTAGATATTTACATGTAGACGAGATACCTAGAATTAAATCTAGTATTTTCTAAGATAAGGTATCAAAAGATCCAGTGATCTATGACTTTTGTATAAAAATAAAATAAGTCAAAACTTTTTGTATAACGGAAAAGTTTTGACTTATTTTTATGGAAGATAGGTGTTAAAAGGTAGGTAGAACAGGATTCTCTATAAACAATTTTTCATATCTTCAGGTAAAGGAGCGTAAAAGCAGAGTTTCGTTTTAGTAATAGGATGATCAAATTTCAAACAGTAAGAATGAAGAGCTTGGCGCGATATTTTGCTATATACTGGATGGTATAAATAATCTCCAATTAAAGGATGACCAATATGTTTCATATGAACTCTTATTTGGTGAGTTCGTCCTGTTTCCAAAGTTAAAGCTACTAAGGAAAGGTCTGTTGCTTTTTTGTACTCCACCAACCGATAATGAGTCAGGGCAGTTTCTCCATTTATGGTATCAATGCATCTTTCTATGGTGGATCCAGGGACTCTACCAATAGGAGCATTTATGGTACCAGCTTCTGGTACTTTCCCCAGGGCCAAAGCTAGATATTCACGGTGAATAGTTCGATCTTTGATCATATCTGATAAGATACAGCTACTTAACTGATGTTTAGCCACAATCAAAAGGCCAGTCGTATCACGGTCTAATCGATTGATACAGCGGTATACAAAAGGAATTCCTTTGTTTTGGTAATAATATGCAACTCCATTAGCTAAAGTATTTTCATGATTTCCCATGGATGGATGAATCGGGGTATTTGCAGGTTTATTGATTACTAGGATATGTTCGTCTTCAAAAATAATATCAAAGGGAACGGGAGCAGGGAGAATATGAGTAGAGCTGCTTTCCTCGACTAATTTAATTTGTAAACATTCTCCTGATTTTAAAATATGATTGACATAGGCCCACGTTCCATTTACCATAATTCCATATTCCGTTTTTTTTAGGTGAATGATCACCTTTCTTGAGTATCCCATACTTTTTAAAAAATCTGAGATACTCAATCCTGCATGTTCCTGTTTAATAGGATAAGTAAAATGATTTACCATAGTTGTTTCTTTCCTGTTCTTTATCCATTGTTATTCTTGCCGTAGAGATGTTCTTAAGCCTGATCCATAGATCATGCTGCATCTTTTACTAGTACTTTTTCGATCTCTATAACATAAAGATCATGATAATCCTTATTTGGATACCACCTATCTAACAGATCTGTTTCAATAAAGGAATCAGGATTTAGGGGTTGGCGAAAAAGCTTTTTACAAATTAGTACAGTGTGAGCCTCCTCAAAATAAGGAGCATCTCCATGATTGTTTAAAGTCAGGTGGCACTTCCCAATTTTATCTTCATCTCTGCCGGATACAGTACCTAGGTAGTTTAAGTCTTCTTTATATTCGCTTCCAAAAAATGAAAGGGAGAGAGTAGTGGATGCATCTACAAATTCTTTCGTATATCTTTGTGGACGAATACCTATAAAGGCAACGTTTTTTCCCCACATAAATCCTAAAGCGCCCCAAGAGGCTGTCATGGTATTACAAGAGTCTCCAGATTTAGCAGTAATAAGCATCCAGTCTTTTGAGATCATTTCAAAGGCATTATTTTTCATATTTTGTGGTTTTATTTCGTGAAAGTTTGACATGATGATTCCTCCTTATATAATCCGTCATTGCATCAACAAAGCGGAAGTAAATACATACTGTATTTAAAGTATATGCTTAGATTTTGTATTATGCAACTATTTTGATTTTACTTTATTCCAGAAATCGTTATACATTTGATCTGCTGCATCACCTAAGTATTGGAACGTTTCACTGCCTTTTAAATCCTCAGCAGTAGGGAAGGCGATACGGCTATTTTTAATATCTTCATCTTCGATAAGCTCTCTAGCGCTTTTGTTTGGAGTAGAATAAGTAATATACTCAAAGTTTTTCAAAGCGATATCTGGTCTGCATAGAAAGTTTAGGAATTCCTCAGCATTCTCTTTGTTTTTCGCACTTTTTGGAATTACCCAAGAGTCTATCCAAACATTACTACCCTCTTTTGGAATAACGTACTCTAAGTTAGGGTTTTCTCTTTGTGTATAGATGGCTTCTCATGAGTAAATAACCCCAAGAGCGGCTTCGTTTCCAATCATCTTATCTCTAACCTGGTCAACAACATATGCCTGAACCATTGGTTTTTGCTCAATGAGAAGATTGGTTGCATCAGTAAGCTCATTGACATCTGTAGAATTTAAAGAATATCCTGCTTTTTTTAGA
>DVLR01000365.1 GCA_018715425.1 Candidatus Merdenecus merdavium | reverse complement strand
GTGGCGTAATAATAGTAGTAAGATAAAGATTTATCATCGTTCAATACATATGCATTGCTATTAGTTTTAGATGGAGAGTCGATAATCACACCCTCAGCTATGAGTTTTTTGATAATTGCAAAAATTTCTTTACCACTAGGTGCTAGCTCTGTACATTCATTGACTTTAAATCCATTAGAAATAGAACTAGAAGTAAGGGTTTTACTCAATCCAATCAGAAGTAGTTTAATGTCTACAGGAATTTTGGAATAATCATAGCGGATCTTAGCATTATGCTCAATGCGTGTAGCGATTCTTTGTTGCAATAATAGTTGCTCTTTCTGTTTGCGCTGGAATAAAGCATCTTTTTTTCTTATTTCACATTCTTTACAATCTCTATGATGTTTAAAGGAAGATTGGCTGTCTGTTCGGGAAGTACATAGAAAAGGTTCTCCACATGAAGGACAAGAATATTTATCATTCCATGCCTTTGAAATACTTAGAATATAATCTAAAAGCTTTGGAAGAGTTTTTATATCTTTAAATGGCAGTAAATTACTGGTCTTGACTATGAATTTACCATCTTCATCCTGCCCCCAGTATTCATTTACTAATTTAATATCAGCCAGATCCTCTGAAAATATTTCTACTTTTATCATTATATTATGTCTCTTATTTTAGGTTAATCTGTTTTAACTCTACCGTTTAAAGCAATATTTTAGTTGTACTATAAATTTATCCATTTTCATAGTGGGCAAACTCGATTCATCCTAACCCGTATTTATTTCTATTAGTGGTAAACTATTCGATAATAAAATTAACTAGTCATTACCATGGATCAGAATATGGCAATTAACCAAACAGAATTATTTAGTAAGCTTGAAAAACTCACACAAAACAAAGATCAAGATAATTTCATCTTTGATTTCTTAAGCCTCTATGACTTCCCTAAATCTACGATTACTCGACTTAAAAAAACGGTTGCTGGGGAAATAGATAATATCAATGTTGCCGCAGAGCCGGAAAAAGGTGAGGTTGCCAACCAAAAAGGGATTTACTTTAAGCCCATTATTGATGGTGAAAAGCTATTGGAAACAATGGATTTCTTAAGAGACAGTGCTACTATCCAATCGAAAGGCATTACCTTTATTATCGTGACTGATTATGAAGATATCTTGGCTTACGATGTTGAAAATGAAGAAATGATAGATTGTCCTTTCACAGATTTGCATAAAGAATATGGCTTCTTTTTACCCCTGGCTGGATATGAAAAAGGTGCTGATTACAGTGATAATCCTGCGGATGTAAAGGCTGCGGAGAAGCTAAGTCGTTTATTCGATTTAATCCGTTATAAGAATGAACTCAATACTGATGCTGAAATCCATGCACTCAATGTTTTTTTAACTCGTTTACTCTTCTGTTTTTTCGCTGAAGATACCGCCATTTTTAATAAAAATCAGTTTAGCGATACTTTGGCTAAACACACTAAAACAGATGGTTCTGACTTAAAGGGATTTTTAAAATCATTATTTCTGGTTTTAAACAGTGAGCCTTCCTCAGAATTACGCCAAAACTCAGCATCTCATTTTACGCAGTTTCCATATGTTAATGGCCGTCTTTTTGCACAAGAAGAGACTGTGCCTGAGTTCGATGCTCGAACACGCCGTATGCTCCTTGAATGTAGTTCTTTAAACTGGTCTGAAATTAATCCTGATATTTTTGGTTCAATGTTTCAGGCAGTGATCCACGAAAACCAAAGACGTAGCCTAGGTCAGCACTATACTTCTGTTCCTAATATTATGAAACTACTACGCCCACTTTTCTTAGATCCACTTGAAGAAGAGTTAATTCGAAGCCGTCATAGTGAAAAGAAATTAAAAGAGCTCCTATTGCGTTTAAGCAATATTCGCATTTTTGACCCTGCTTGCGGATCAGGTAACTTTTTGATCATTGCTTTTAAAGAGCTACGCCTACTTGAAATTCGGATATTCCAAGCCTTAGAAGCTTTAAATGATAAGCCTGAGATGATGATGTCAAATATCCGTTTAAGCCAATTCTATGGTATTGAGATAGATGACTTTGCCCATGAAATTGCTCTACTCTCTTTATGGCTAGCAGAACACCAAATGAATCGAGAATTCAATCGATTACTACATAGTCACGTCCCTACTCTTCCTCTTCATGAAAGCGGTAATATTATCCAAGGAAACAGTCTTAGAACCGATTGGGTAGAGTTTTGTCCAGCTAACAAAGGTGAGGAAATTTACGTTGTCGGAAATCCTCCTTTTGTAGCATCAGGGGAACGAACTCGCTCACAAAATAATGAAATGAAAGAAGTATTCATCGGATTTAAAAATATAGGTTATTTAGATTATGTAGCATCTTGGTTCTGGCTTGGTGCTAAATATATAGAAAAAACAGGTGCACAACTAACCTTGGTTGCAACAAACTCTATTACTCAAGGCTCTCAAGTTTCTCTTTTATGGCCTTCAATTTTTAAAAAAAATATTCGAATAAAGTTCGCTTATCAGGCATTTCCATGGAAAAATAATGCGAAAGATATTGCCGGAGTCCATGTAGTAATTATATGTATTGCTCATGTAGATAAAATATATGAAAAAAACATATATAGATGTATTGAAGGTAATTGGCACAAGACGGCAGTTAGAGAAATTAATCCTTATATTATTGAATCTAATATTCAAAATATTATTTCTGAAACTTCAAAGCCTTTAGTAAAAACAACAACTCCTATCGTATATGGCAATAAAGTTGTTGGAAAAGAATTACTTTTGTCGGATGAGGAAAAGAAAGTATTAATTCAAAAAGAACCGCAGTCAGAGAGATGGATCCGCCCATTAATGGATGCAAAAGGCTTTTTATATAATAGTATGCGATGGTGTTTATGGTTAACTGATTGGGACTCTGAACAAGATCCCCAAAAACATCCATTAATCTATGAACGAATCAAAGCGGTTTCTGAAGCTAGAAAAAAAAGTACAAAAGTAGCAACACAGAAAATTGCAAATCAATCGCATCTTTTTGCTGAAATACGTCAAAAAGAAGAGATGGAATATATCTTAGTACCACGAGTTTCTTCTGAAAGAAGAAATTATATTCCAATCGGCTTTTTTGATGATTCCTATATTGTTAATGACTCAGTCCAAATTATTCCATCAGGGACACTATATGACTTCGGCATATTAAACTCATTAATTCAT
>DVLR01000364.1 GCA_018715425.1 Candidatus Merdenecus merdavium | reverse complement strand
CCATCATCACCACAATAACAGTAATACTTTGTATTCTCAGAATTATATTAAGAATGATTTTATTACTATCGCAAAATGTATGATTTTAATTTTAATTAGAACTCTTAACAATGTATCTTGATATTCTTTTTCTTCAATAATACTTGTAAACAAAACTGATTTCATACTATTTTTAAATACTTCAGGCATGATATTTGTTTTCGCTAAATTACATGCACAACATGTAGCTTGATAATTAGAATATACATTTTTACCGCCCTTATCAAGCGGAACAATATGATCAACAGTTATAAAATCACCATGTTCTTCTGGATTTAAAGATAATAGTTTACCACAAATGGCACACCTCCCATTATATTTATCAAAGAGTTTCTTTTTTGTGTTCATCCTAATTTTGATTCTTTTACTTTTTGTAGAAGTTTTATTTTTTGTATTCTTATTTTGGTTTTGAGCTAAGTCATATCTAAATTGTTCTTCTACTCTATGAGAATAATTTTCTATATACCAGTTGTTGAATGTGTATTCAGGTGGAATAGCATTAAAAATAGAAATTAGCTGTTGAATGTTTGAAGAACAAAAGGCTTTATATAAACATTGACTTATATAAATTTCGTTATGTTCATCAAAACAAATAAATTCACCTTTTTCATTTGTAAATATATATTTTGTATCCATTATTACACCTCTGTTTATTTTGATTACAACAAAATCTTTTCTTCCTTATTTTTATTGCATTTCAAAAGTTTGCTATCATCAAACCAGTTAATCGTTCCACCTTTAAATTCTGTTTTAGGTGTATCTATTGTTGATTTTCCGATATTTGTAACAGTGCTTGCCTTGTTTACTATTGCAAATACAACCTCTTGCTTTCTCATATTATCAACTCCTTTCTTGTGGCTACCCCCACCCCCTAAGAGGTGGAACGCTCACAGCCTAAAGCCCTATTTATAGTAGCTGTGACTACTTTACATATAATCTTCTGTATTGGCTCACTCTCTGATACTCTGATAAGCTGCCTAAATCCTCTTCAAGTCTCTTTCCGTCAAGTGTTCTTCTTTCGCAAGTAGAAACTTTAATTGTGAAGTCTGTACCAGTTTCAGAAACCTTTTTGTTATCATCTAAATAAGATATGATTTCTCTTTCTGCATCTTTGAGTTGTGCTTCTAAATCCTCTTTCAATGCTTTAAGACTTCTATAATCTGCTACCTGCTTTTCTAATTCTTTCATTGTTTTACACATATGTTTTTCTCTTTTTCTTCTTATAGGAAGTCAAGCGGTGAATGGCTTTAAACATCTAGCATTCTTCTAAGTGCATCTCAATCTCTCTTATCCTTTTTCACTCTTGCGTTGTCCTCTTGCTTTCCCTTGCGGTACTCCCTTCGACCTTCGCTTGACTTGCTTTGTTCTTTGTTTGTAAGTCCATTATACATTAGTACTAATATATTCGCAATATACATTAGTACCAATATGTACACTTTATTTTTGTTCATTATGTACATTAGTACCAATATGTATGTGATTATGCACAATCACGTTTTATTAATATTAGTACTAATGTATATTGATATATTGGTACTAATATATTATAATCTAATTAAGAAAACAGAAAAGGAAGGTGTTATATATGGCAAAAGAAAAAGTTAATGTATACCAGATAGTAACCAATAGAATTATTGAAGAACTTGAAAAGGGTTTTATTCCTTGGCAAAAACCTTGGAATGGTGTTAGAGCTGGTGCATTTAACAGAGTTAGCAAGAAACCTTATTCAATAATGAATCAGATGTTATTAAAACATACTGGAGAATATGCCACATTTAAACAATGGCAAGAGTTAGGCGGTCATATCCGCAAAGGTGAAAAATCAGAAATCATTGTTTTCTGGAAAGTCTTAAATGTTGAAGAAGAAAACGAAAAAGGAAAGAAAGAAAAGAAATCCATTCCACTATTGAAATATATAAACGTTTTCCATATTTCACAGGTTGAAGGGGTTGAATCTCTTGAAAATCCTTTCAATGAGGTAACACCAATAGAAGAAGCTGACAAAGTTATAATTGATTATGTCACAAGAGAAAGAATATCATTTGAAGAAGTAGCAAGTAACAAAGCATATTACAGCCCTTCAAGAGATACCGTAGTAATACCATTAAAGGAACAGTATCAACATATCAATGAGTATTACGCTACTACCTTTCATGAGCTGACACACAGCACAGGACACAATAGCAGACTTAACAGGTTAGAGAGTGGAGCAGTTGCAGCGTTTGGAAGTGAGACATACAGCAAAGAGGAATTAATTGCAGAACTTGGAAGTGCTACAATATTAAACACTTTAGGAGTTGAAACAACAAAGACCTTCAGGAACTCAACCGCATATATACAGAATTGGTTACAGGTTCTAAAGAATGATAACAAGTTTATTGTATCAGCAGCAAGCAAAGCAGAAAAGGCGGTGAACCTGATACTTCAGGCATAAACGCAACAGGAAAGAGGGCAAAGAAAAGCCCTCTTTTTTTCTGTACGTTTATCTGGTTATTATGTTGGGTATATGGGCTTAGGGTGTGAGTGTGTTGTGTGGTTCTTCTCTTCTGCTTCATTCCAAACAATCCACAACATAGAATTTTCTTCTCTTGTGTGGGGTTATGGGTTGAGCTGGTGTTATATGAGTGGGGGTTTTTATTATGTGGTGGTATATTTCCAGCGTGGCAGCAGTTGAAAAGAAAATTTGTTCTTTGTCGTGGGTAGGGTGTGGCGGTGTTTTACAACTAGAAAGTGTTTCGTTTTCTCCCATACCCTATCGTCTGGTGCATCTATAACTGGACAGATTTTTTCACAAGTGAAAACATTTTCATCAATAGTAAAATCATCCCTCATACTATATTCCAAAATCGCCTAATCCGTAGTATAATATTTTTTCGTGTGTGCTTTTTCTAATCTGCTAATTCCTTATAAAATAAGGCTTTGCAGAATTATGTTTAAAAAATCAATCTACAAAAGAGGGGGTGAATAACATCAAACCAGAAAACACTTCTGAGAATACAAGTAACCAGAATAAAAAATCAGGAAAGAATTTTATCGTCATTATCCTTATCAGTCTTGTTATGATAATTGCTGGTGTAGCAGTTGGATTTTTCATTTCTAATCAGATGAATAAAGGTAATCCCGACAAAGAATATGATTCAAATGTACAGGATATAAGACAGGATAATGATACTACTTCTAGTTCTGAAGAATACGCAGAAAACATATCAATCCCATGCTGGGATACTATGATTATGGAAGCAGACCAGACAGAACAAGAAGTAAATTTCTATAATCCAGAAAAAAATAAAGGCTGTGACTTCCAGCTCACATTAGCCCTTGATGATGGTACAGAGTTATGGAAATCACAGCTTATCCCAAATGGGAAAGCAATCTACAATATTACTCTCAATCAAGCCTTACAAGCTGGCACTTATAAGGCAAAGATAAAATATGATTGCTTCACCACAGATGGCAAATCATTAAATGGTTCTGTCATGAATTTTAATCTAATTATGGAGGAAAAGACAAATGAATAAGAAACACTTACGCTTATATATTGCATTGTTCCTTGTATCAATGCTTATTTCTGCTACTGCAATTATGGCATATGCTGCAAATCAGCAGACAACAACCGTTACCTATACTGCTCTTTCACCTGAAGAGAAAAACCATTATGAAGTTGTTATTCCCTCAGCTATTCAGCTCAATGCTGATGGGGGTTCTATGACTGTTTCAGTAGCCGATGGTTATGAACTTGAAAGTGACTATCAGGTGAATGTGAGTATAAGTGCTGATTCATGGGAAAAAATCACCAGTGGAACAAGTCTGTCAACAACATCTACTTATAATTACAAATTGCATCTTAATGGAGATAAGTCCAGTCCATACTATTTAAAACTTGATTTAACTACATCTACAGGAAAAGCAATCACTCCATCTACAAGTACTAAAGTATTGTGTTTCCGTCAAACTGGTATTTACAGTGAAGCAAATGGTAGTGATGGAACAATTACTTTTACAAGGGCTGCTGGCTCAACAGATAAAAATTATAAAGAAGCTGGTGATTTTTCTGGTACTTTAACATTCAATATTTCAGGTTCATACTATTAAGAACATCTTTATTTTAAATAGCACACACTAACCTATACAGGGGGTACTTCACAATTAGTTGAGGTATCTCCCTCTTTTATTCCTTCTTTATATGAATACTAGCATTCTCTTCGTCACTGAATTTATATACTTGTATTATAAGGTTATTATCAGGAATTTCGATTTCAAAGGAATTACTACCTTCATCATATGGTTTTGTTTCAAATTTCTTAGATAAAGCAAATTTATACTCTTCTAAATCATACGAATATATAGGTGCAATAAATATGTTAGTTGGCTCATATTGTCCATTATCATTATGGCTATATTCTACATATACTTGACTTGGTTCTCCCAAAAATTTTGCTTCTCCCAATTTGTAAGTATTTCCAGCAGCTACAGCTTTTGAGGTAGTTAGTCCAGATTCTTCAAATGTAATATCCAAATATGATATATACTTTATTAGAGCATCATCCATAACATCCATAGTATCCAAATCTGCATCTCTCATGTTTCTCTTCTCTTCTGTTGTTTTCTGTTTATCATTTTCATCTACTCCCTCCGCAGTCTGGTTCTGAACAACATCTTCGGCAATAGCCCATAGGCTATCATCTCCAAAATAACATTGAGCATCTTTATACCCTTTAGAAGTTAAAGTGAGTTTGACTGTAAAATCGGTTCTGATATTTGCTCCAAAAGAATTATCAGCATCAACCCAACCAGTAATGCTATATTTATCATTTCCCCTATCTTTAATAGTTGCTTCTGGATATGTACAAAAATCAGCAGATGATGGAGATTTCAATTCCTCTTGTACTGCATTCTGAGCGCATACCCATGCATCAATATTTCTGTCATTACTTGTATCATCTGTGTTTTCGTGTAACCATACGAAAAATATAATTATAATAATAGCAGCAATACCACAAAAAATCATATTATTCAATGATGTACTTTTGTTTTTATTATCGCTCATCTTCTTCACCGCTCTTCCTAAAAAATTTATTTCTCTAAGTACACTATATTCATATCTATATCAACCATTATAGTACATTTTCAAGGTAAACTCAATTAGGAAAAGAGGTGGAAATCAGTGGATTTTGGAACTAAATTGAAAGAATTGCGGTCACAGACGGGTCTTACCCAAAAACAGCTTGCAGAACAAATAGGTATCACAAAATCAGTAATATCATTTTACGAACTTAGAGAACGTACTCCATCACCTGAAATATTAGTCAAACTGGCAGCAGTCTTTCATGTCAGTACTGATTACCTGTTGGGAATTGAGAAAAAACTTTCTCTTGATATGTCTGGACTAGAAGATGATGATATTGCAGTTGTAAAAATGATGGTAGATACCTTGCGAAAAAAGAATAAAAGTAGAATAAAATAGAGCTATGTGCCTTTAACATAGCTCTTATCATTGTTATTTGTGCAACACAAAAGAGCCACCTAACACGGTAGCTCTAATGGTATAGGGTTCGATTACGGTCATGCACTCATTAGTACATTCAAGCTTTAGGCTCTATTCTCGACACACCGAAGTGACAAGACAACTTCCCAATCCCTATACATATCTTAATATATGTACTTTGCTTTGTCAATATGCATTTTAAAATTCAAGGCATATATTTAATTCCATACCTTTCTTGATTTCCATCTACTCCGCCATAACGATAATATTTCATTTTGTTAATTAGTCTATTATCAGAATCTAATTGTCCAAATTTTGCATGTTCTCTTGCAAATGCATTAGGGATAAAGTCTGCTATTTGAAGTCCAATATTATTCTCTTCCTTCTTCACAAAATTTATTCCTAACAAATGGTTGTCCATAGCCTGTTTTGTAATATACATTGAACCCATCAATTTTATTTGATAAAATTTCGAACACATTCTTTCATTATCTATTTCACTTATATATTCGTAAACAATGCGACCTTTACCATTATGCACTGCCAAAAAATGACAAAAGTTCTCTAGCAAAAGTTGCAATGTAATCAAATACTTATTTGCTTCATTGCGAAATGTCTTTGCTTGGGTTTTCGGTGATGGTTTTACAACATTATAATGCTTCTCCATATAGTTTACATCCATACTGCCACCCACAATGCTAATTTTACCACAGTCAAAAACTTTCGAAAATTCAGAATAAAAATCTCTTCTAACTCCTTTACTCCTGAATCTATCATATTCAGGAAATTTAGAAACATCCAATTTTCCTTTACTTGCATCTAAAATATTTTTTTGATGTAATATAATATTCTCTGGATTATTCAAGTCGCTCCAAACGTTCCTTTTTAGCGTGTTCACTGCACTTTCTACAATATGATATTCCTTGTCATTTATAATCGCACCAGCCATACAAAAATGAGGTTGTTCATTGTTACTATTGCTTGTCTCACTTTCATCTATGTATAAAGTATATTGCTTTTGTTTTGTTGCCATACCTTTTCTCCTAAATTATATCTTTTTCATATTATATGCCATATTTAGACATTATACTACATCAATTTTCAAATATCTCATAAACATAATTTAATCAGAGTAATTATTGACCAGATTCTTGATTTCTTCGGCAATCGTCTTATCAGCGTATTTAGGAATAAATGGCATTACCTTAGGCATATTAACCTTTTTCACACCAGCAAGAACACGAATATCAGACCAATAAAAAGGCATATTCCCTCTTTCTTCTTTCAATTTATGATAAGCCCATATTACTTTTCTCGCCCAACTTTCAGGATATGATTCTGTATATCGTTCAAATATTGCTCTGCATTTTGGCATATTCAATAACCGCTGGCTTGGTAGCTCCATTTCTTTATACATCATCTTTTCTGATACTCGTTCTGGTCTGCCTATCTCACTGGCAGAACCATCATAAATTGATTTTGCAATCTGCTCAAATA
>DVLR01000363.1 GCA_018715425.1 Candidatus Merdenecus merdavium | reverse complement strand
AAAATATTCTATAGAAAAATGCGCTGATACTTCAAATGGAGCTCCGTTAGTATCGGCGTTTTCTAATATAGAAAAGGTGGAAGTGGAAGATGATCAGTCCATTGTCATTACGTTAAAAGAAGGAGATTTAGAGTTTTTATCTTATTTAACTACGGCAATTATTCCAGCCAATAGCGATCCAGCAACAGATCCAATTGGAACGGGCCCATTTTATTACGTATCAAGATCTCCTCAAGACAATGTTATTGTAGAAAAGTTTGAGGACTATTGGGGAGATAAAGCTTACTTGGATCAGGTAGTCTTTAAAGTTGTTGCAGATGTGGATACCATTGTAACGAACTTAAAAAGTGGATCCATCGATATGTATGCAAGATTGACTTCAGGTCAGGTTAGTGAATTAAAAGATGATGTCAATGTGAAAGAAGGAACTATGAACTTGGTACAAGCCTTGTATTTAAACCACGATGATCCTCTTTTTGCAGATAAAAAAATTAGAGAGGCACTTAGTTATGCAGTTAATCCACAGGAGATTATGGATTTTATAGCAGATGGTAAAGGTGTACAAATTGGTAGCAATATATTTCCAAGTTTTGAAAAATACTACGATAAAGATTTAGCTGATCTCTATCCAACAGATATAGCCAAATCCAAGGAGCTTTTAGCAGAAGCAGGCTATCCAGATGGAATATCCTTTACAATTACAGTACCATCTAATTACCAGCCTCATATTGATACTGCCCAAGTAGTGGCAGAGCAATTAAAGAAAGCTGGTGTTGATGCTAAAATTGAATTAATAGAGTGGAGTAGCTGGTTAACAGATGTTTATGGAGCTAGAAACTTTCAAGCTACCATTGTAGGATTAGATGCACCATACTTAACGGCACGGGCTTTATTAGAACGATTTGATTCAAACAGTAGCTCTAATTTTATTAATTATTCAAATCCAGATTATGATAAAATCTTAGAAGAAGGAAAAAACAGCTATTCAGAGGAAGAACAAGTTGAAAAATATAAAGAATTAGAACGAATTTTGGCTGAAGATGCTGCTAATGTTTATATTCAAGATCTGGCAAACTTTGTTGGACTGAGTAAAAAATTCGAAGGATATAAATTTTATCCATTATATGTTCAAGATATGGCAAGTATCTACCGAGTAGAGGAGTAAAAAGGTAGAGGGCAGAAAAGAGGAAGTTATGAAATACATGATAAAAAAGTGTTTTACTCTCATTACTACATTGTTGATTATTTCATTTATTACTTTCCTAGCTTTCGAACTCATACCAGGCGATCCAGCTACGTCCATCTTAGGGACATCTGCAACTCCAGAAAAGTTAGAGGCCTTGCGCAAAGAAATGGGGCTGAACGCCCCTTTTTTTGTACGCTACATAGACTGGATCAAAGGTATTTTTACAGGTGACTTAGGTATTTCATATAGCTATCAAATACCTGTCAAGGAAATGCTAGGAGATAAAATTTTAATTACAGGCTATTTATCTGCATTATCCTTTATCATCATTTTGCTGATATCCATACCTCTTGGTATCCTATCAGCGAGATATTCTGATACTTGGATAGATAAAACATTTCTAACAGTAAATCTTAGTCTGATGGCTATTCCAGAGTTTTTTATAGGAATGATTTTAACCTTGATTTTTGGAGGCATTCTTCACTTTTTTACACCTGGTGGATTTGTTTCTATGAAAGAAGGGATAGGAGGATTTGCTCTTTATATGATATATCCAGCCTTAGCGATAGCTCTTCCAAGAAGTGCTAAAACCATAAAACTTTTACGTACTTCTATTATGGAAGAATCAGATAAGGAATACGTTAGAACAGCAAGAAGCAAAGGGGCAGGAAAGACATACGTACTGTTTCATCACGTTCTTAAAAATGCATTTATGCCAGTTGTTACTTTTTTGGGAATTTCCATTACAGAAATAGTAGCAAGCAGTTTGATTGTTGAGCAGGTCTTTTCCGTCCCAGGTCTGGGTAGACTTTTAATCACATCCATATCAGGAAGAGATTATCCAGTAGTTCAAGCAATTATTATGATCATAGCAATCTTTATTATGGTAACGAATTTAGTCGTAGATTTCATTTACCGATTGTTAGATCCTAGATTACCATAAGACAAGGCGGTGAGAATTTGAAAAAATACCATTTAAGTTTTTATATTGGTTTTATTTTAACAGGTGTATTAGTGCTATTTATGATCTTAGGCTTCTTTTATACACCTTATGAAACCGAAGCTATGAGTGCATCAGAAAAGCTCCTTCCACCTTCCTTTACTCATCTTATGGGAACAGATAATTTTGGTAGAGATATTTTTAGTCGAGTATTAAAAGGAGCAACAACAACTTTAGTCATCTCAGTGAGTACTGTATTCATTGGAGCCTTCATGGGGATTATATTCGGCGCCATTACAGGATATTTTGGAGGTTGGATCGATGAGATCTTAATGAGATTCAATGAGGTGATTATGGTATTCCCAAGTATCTTTTTAGCATTAATTCTCATTAGTATTTTAGGACAAGGAACGTATAATGTGATCATTGCCTTGGGAATTGCATTTATTCCTAGCTTTACAAGAATCGTTCGAGGCGAATTTCAAAGTCAAAGACATCAGGACTACATTACGAGTGCAAAACTTCAAGGAGTCCATACCATTAGGATATTAATCGTTCATATCTTACCAAACATAAAGAGGACGTTATTGACCACTATTTTAATTGGTTTTAACAATGCAATTTTAGCAGAGGCAAGTATGAGTTATTTAGGGATTGGGGTTCAGCCTCCAGATGCAAGTCTTGGCAGAATGTTATCAGAATCTCAAACTTATATGCTTTCAGCCCCTTGGTATGCAGCTTTTCCAGGTTTGTTTATCATACTACTGATCTTAGGTATTAGCCTAATTAGCGAAGGAGTAAAAAAGAAAGGGAGGTATTAAAGATGAATGATATGATTGAAATAAAAGATTTGACCATTGAGTTTGAAGAAAGAGAATCCTCCCATATAGTGGTAGATCACATGAACTTATCTATAAAAAAAGGAGAAGTAGTGGGCCTTGTAGGAGAATCAGGATCGGGAAAGTCCATGACTGCCTTGGCTCTCGCTGGCTTGTTAAATAGACAGGGGAAAATTACGAGCGGCCAAATATTATTTGAGGAACGAGACCTTTTAACATGTAATGCAAAAGAACTTCATCAATATCAAGGCAATAAGATTAGCATGATTTTTCAAGAACCAATGACTTCATTAAATCCTGCAATGAAGATTGGGAAGCAGGTAGAAGAGGGATTAAAACTTCACAAAAAATTATCAAAAGTAGAAAGAAAAAAGCAAGTAATAGAAATTTTAAAACAAGTTGAGATGAAAGATCCAGAAAAGGTTTACAAACAGTATCCACATCAATTATCAGGAGGAATGAGGCAAAGGG
>DVLR01000362.1 GCA_018715425.1 Candidatus Merdenecus merdavium | reverse complement strand
TTTGCCACTTATGGAACCTTACTTGGAGCAGTCCGTCATAATGGCTTTATACCATGGGATGATGATCTGGATATGGGAATGCTACGGGAAGATTATGATAAATTCCTTCAAATTGCTCAAGAGGAACTTGGGGAACAGTTCTTTATTCAGACTCCTATGACAGATCCTGAATATCATCTACCCTTTGCCAAAATCCGTTTAAATGGAACTAGATTCGTAGAACATGGAATGGAGGAAGGACAGATACGTGATGGGATCTATATTGATATTTTTCCGTATGACAATATCTACGATGAACCGAAAAAGAGAAAGAAACAATTTAGAAGTTCTGGATTTTGGACCAGAGTATACAGTGCAAGAATGATGAAAACACCACAAATTGCAAGCCGAGGAGGGATGGATCATGTAGTCCGTTTGATTTGGTTTCTCCTACATCATGGAATGAAGATGCTACATATCTCCAAACGTGGAATGTGGGCAAAATTAGAATCTACTGCAATTGCATCTAAGAGTCAAAATGATACAAAAAAGATTGGTGTTCTATTAGGAGATGGTCTTCATGGGATGATTAATCGATCCGATGTAGAAACACTCATAGACCATCCATTTGAAGATATTCAAATCCTAATTCCATCTGGATATGAACATATTTTAACACAGAATTACGGAGATTATATGAAACTGCCACCGAAAGAACAAAGAGTGAATCATTGTCCTGCCATTTTAGAATTTGGAGAATATTAGAATATGTATAAATTATTAGTAGGAGATGGAACGAGATTAGACCAAAAGGGATTCTTTTGGAATATGGTATCCAGTTTATTCCATTCTATGGTTTTCTATATTTTACTAGCCATTGCTAATAGAATTGTTGGAGTAAGTAATCCATTGGGATATGCCAATAATTTTTCTGTTTGGATGGTAACTGTGGGTAACTTTGGAATGAGGAATTACCAATCCACGGATATTCAAAATAAGTTTTCCTTTGGTTCCTATTTAGGATCTCGTATTACAACCTGTATGATTATGATAGCACTTAGTATCAGCATCATAGGCTTTCGTTTTGCAAGACAAGAGTATACACTGGAGTTTGCCTTAGTAGCCTTCTTTCTGTGTATACTTAGAGTGGGAGATGCCATGGAAGATGTATATGACGCCATGTACCAAAAACACCATCGTTTAGATATTGGCGGTAGGATGTGGACTTTTCGAGTGATTCTATATGCCATAGCCTTCATCGTTACTCTTATTTTAACAAAAAATATGATCATTGCAACAGTCGTTACAGCGCTGGTTTCTACGGTGGCATTATTATGGTTTATTCCGCTGGTCAGAAATCTATTTGAAGAAGACCGACCAGATTTTAGTATGGAGCCAATTCTTCAATTATTTAAAGAATGTCTGCCACTCTTTTTAGGAGGTTTCCTATTAGTCTATATCAGTATGGCACCAAGAGAAGGAATTAGTAAATTGATGGATGAAACTGCACAGGGGGTTTATTCAGCACTATCTATGCCAAGTTTTGTGATTAACTTAATGATTGGATTGGTGACAAGACCTATTCTTGTGAATATTTCTGTTTATTGGAGTAAAAATGATAAAAGAGACTTCTTAAAGCTATGTGGAAAGCTAATCGGTCTCACCCTTCTTCTTACTTTTGTCGTAGTAATTGGTGGATATTTCATCGGTGCTCCTGTTCTTGGATACTTAGTTGGTGTAGATTTAATGCCACATCGAGATTCTTTTGCGGTTCTATTAATTGGCGGTGGCGCCATTGCTCTATCGGGAGTCTTGCAGGTTATCCTTACTACAATGAGACGCCAATATATGGCCCTATTTGGGATTGCTGTTGGGGCAGTAGTAGCCTTTTTCCTAAAGATACCTCTCGTGAAAGCATATGGAATTATGGGGGCGTCTTTTACATATCTTATTGGTTCTCTGGCTATGTGCCTAGTGTTTATTTTTACAGCAGTATGGGCATTCTTAAAAAGCAAGAAAGAAAATTAGGAGGTTATTATGTCTCAAGATTTTATGGTATCTGTGATTATACCAGTTTATCAAGGGGAAAAGTTCTTAAATCAATGTATAGACTCAGTCTTAAACCAAACCCATGAAAAGATTGAGGCTATCTGTGTCAACGATGGAAGTAAAGATCAATCTTTAGAAATCCTAAGAGAGTATGAACGAAAGGATCAAAGAGTAAGAGTATTTAGTCAAGATAACCGCGGACAATCAGCAGCAAGAAATTTGGCTTTATCCCATGCCAAGGGTAAATTTGTTGTATTTATTGATAGTGATGATTATATTGGGAAAGACTATATCAAAGAGCTATACGATGAAATCATAAAAGAACGTGCAGATATGGTTGTCTGTGGATATACAAAAGTGGATATGGAGGGTAAGATTCTTTTTTCCAAAGTGATTGAAGGAGCAGAAAAAAGAAAAGATCCAATTTTTCCACTTACTTACATTTCTTGTAATAGAATCATTAGTAGAGATTTAATTGTAAAAAATGGTTTTACCTATTGGGAAGGAGTTCAGTGTGAGGATATACCTTTTATTTTAAAACTGGAAACAGCTGCAAAAAAAGTATCCTATATAAAAGGCACGCAGTACTATTACCGGACAAATACGAATTCAACAACGGAAGTGTTCAAGAAAAAAGGAATTCCCAGAGAAAAGATTCCCTTTGCTGCAATAAAAGAGAGTGTAGAGTATTCAAAAAAATATCGAAATAGATTTACAGAAAAGCAGTTGGAATATTATGTTTGTAGAATTTTAACAACTTTAATTTTCGAGTTAGGGAAAAAATCAGATCCAGCTATTGTATTGGAATTATGTGACTATGCACGTAAGATACTCCGCACCTATTATCCTGAATATAACAAAAATCCATATATAAAAATGAGAAGTCTAAAGGAAGTGCCAGTGGCTCATAGGATGGGAGTATTCTTATTTGCATTTACCATAAAAATAAGATGCATAAAACCATTTGCGTTACTTTATACAAGGTTTTAGGTAGATGGCAACAGAAAAGTTGCATTGTAATTCCTAAGAGATTATGATAAAATGTCTTGAAATTATATTTGGAGGTTACAGGAAATGGAAGAAGGAAAGAGGTTACATACTTTTGTTATTTGCGCCTATAAGGAAAGCAAATATCTAGAAGAATGTATACAGTCTTTAAAACAGCAAATCGTAAAATCAGAGATCATTATGGTTACATCTACACCTAATTTATTTATAGAAGAAACCGCCTTAAGACACAAGATCCCTCTTTTTATCAATGAAGGGGAAGGAGGAATTGTACAGGATTGGAATTTTGCTTATAAAATGGCAAAAGGAGATCTAGTTACCATTGCTCATCAAGATGATATATATAGAAAAAATTACGTAAAGGACATGCTTACGTGGATACAGAAAACAGAAACACCTTTGATTTATTTTACTGATTATGCTGAGGTAAGAGAAGGAAAAGTAGTGAAAAATAATCGCTTATTACAGGTAAAGCGATGGATGCTAAGGCCTTTAAAACTAAAATCTCTTCATAAGAGCCGCTGGGTTAGGAGAAGAATTCTATCTTTTGGTTCACCCATTTGTTGTCCTTCCGTAACTTATGTCAAAGAGAATTTACCAGAAGAAATCTTTCAGTTAGGATTTAGAAGTGATGAGGACTGGCAGGCTTGGGAAAGGTTATCAAAACTAAAAGGCTCCTTTGTCTATTCTCCTCATATTTTGATGTATCATCGGATCCATGAAGAATCTGAAACATCTGCCGTGATTGGAGATATAGGAAGGCATACAGAAGACTATGTGATGTTTTGCAAGTTTTGGCCAAAACCCATTGCAAAAGTCTTAACAAAGATTTATTCTACAAGCGAAAGTTCCAATGATTTATAAATGGAACAAAAGAACTGATGGAGAGAAAAATGAAGAAATTAATAATTATTCCAGCTTATAATGAAATGGAAAGTATCGTAAGTACTGTGCGAGATGTACAGGAAAATGCTCAGGGTTTTGATTATATTATTATAAACGATTGCTCTACAGATGATACGAAGAAGATTTGTGACGAGCATAATTTTAATTATATTGATTTGCCCATAAATCTAGGGATTGGTGGAGCTGTTCAAACAGGGTATCTTTACGCCAAAAATAATGGATACGATATTGCTGTACAGGTAGATGGAGATGGTCAGCATGACCCATCTTTTCTGGATACCATGGCTAAGGAATTGACAGAAAATAAGTTGGATATGATCATTGGAAGTAGGTTTATAGATAAAGAGGGATTTCAATCCTCGGGAATGAGGAGGATGGGAATTAAGTTTTTTACATTTTTAATTAAAATCTTAACTGGAGAAAAAGTAACAGACCCAACCTCAGGATTACGAATGGTAGGAGCTAATATTATTGATGAATTTGCTCAAGATTATCCCAAGGATTATCCAGAGCCAGAAAGTATTGTAGCAATATTGCGAAAAGATATGAAGATAAAAGAGATTCCCGTTCGCATGAGAGAAAGAAGTGGAGGAGTATCTTCTATATCCATAAAAAGATCAGTGTATTATATGGTTAAGGTTTCTCTGGCAATTATTCTAGAATGTTTAAGAGGAAGGAGAGTATAGACCATGATGACATTAAAGGTTCAACTTATTATCGGTGTTGTTTTGATTTTGGTTTTTATTATTATCATGAATCTTATCCGAAAACGTAAATTTGAATTAAAGTATGCTCTTTTGTGGCTGC
>DVLR01000361.1 GCA_018715425.1 Candidatus Merdenecus merdavium | reverse complement strand
CGCATCTTTCACGTGAATCACGTTGTCCGCTGGCGTTTGATTGCCTGCACCTTCGTAGTGAATGGTTTGTGATGCATCTTTGGCTAGCTTTTCTCTTGCCGCATCTTCTGGAACTTTTGGTCCATCTGGAGCTTCTAGGTTGATTGGCGTATCTGGATTTCCTGGTTCTTCTGGCGTGTATTCTTGTAATCCGTGCTCTAAAATCACTTTATAGACCTGCTTATTATTCTCATCGCCAAACGTTTTTCCCGATTGAGTAAAGCCATCTTCAACTAACTTATACCCTCTATTCGTGTAATAGAGAATCTTTTCACCTGTTGAATAATTAATGATCTCTCCATATCGACCTTGAATACTATCCCCAGTACTCTCCAATAATTGGTTGATCGTACGGTCCACATACTCGACAGTTAATACCCCATTTTGAATTTTCGTATAAACAACCGATGTATCTACCGTTGGATCTTCTGGTGTCACATACTCCGTTGTTTTTTCATAACCAGGAATATCTGGGGTTTCTTGATTTGGTATCACATTTTCTGGGTCATTTGGATCCGTACGGTAACTTGGCGTAGGTGCGTCAGGAATTGGTTCACCCTCTTCTGTTACAGGAATAATTTTTCCGACTTTTGTATAATAATAGATAAGACCGCCACTATCTGGAATGTACGGACTTGGAAAGGCATAGGTATCAGCCGCAGTCCCATCATGCTTGTTTGAATAAATCGTTTTTGTAAATGATTCTCCAGGTGCGATGGTGGATTTATCAAACAATCTGCCATTTGTATACATTTGAACTAAAAATGTACCGTGCCGATCTAACAATGTATACACCGCATCCACTCGATTGCCTGTTAATCCTATCCCAAAGCGCCGCGTCCACTGATGACCTACTTTTTCTTCAGTATAAAGAGAAACTTCCCCTTTTTGATAACCTGAATCATCTGTTAAAACATACCCTTCAATGGCTGGAGCTGATGAAATATTACGAATTTCACCCGCTAAGGCATCTTCAGTAATTTTAGGCAGAAGGGCATTTTCCTCTTGATCAACATATTCTACCGTTACTTTCGATTTTTCTGGCACAACCCCAGTAATGGCATCAAACGGCTGATTTTTGGCTACTACACCCTTTTCACCATCACTCGAATACCCATAATATAAGTTGCTCCTACCAGATGTTTGCTTAATTGCATAAGTATCGCCATAGTTCGTAATCTTTACGTTGTATTGAGCAAATGATTCATTAGGGACTAACGAATTTAGCAACTGGCCATACTGATTAAATAGATAAATCGTTTTACTCTCATCCCCAATTTTTACCGCTGCAAAAATATCTAATTTATAAGTTTTTGAAATGACTTCTTTAAAAATATAGTACGTATCTGGATTGTAATCTCTAGTCGTCGGCAGCATTGGATAATCTTCCGGACGTGAAATACGAATGACCTCCGCTTCATTATACCCTTCAGAAATTACTTTACCCGTATTATCCTCTTCAACATGCTCATTCAGCGCTCGTTTGTTGCGAACCAGTGTAGCTGATTCCTCAACCTTTTTGGAAGTTAATTTTGCTGTGTTTTCATTAAGAACTTCTGCCTCTTCGGTTTCATCAGGAGTAAGATCTTGCCTTTCAACAACTCCCACGTGCACTTTTCGATTAGACGTGCTATCCATCGGAGTCTCTCGTTTTTTCTCTATCTCTTCAACACTCGCTTGCACCTCAGAAACGTCATCAGCTTCTACAATATTAAGCGCTAACATTTCTTCAGAGGACAGATTCTCTGCGGCTTTTAATACTGTTTCAGACATAGAATATTCGGCTTGTACATCCGCCAACACCACAGGCTGCAATAATATACTGCCAAAAACTACCGCACCGATAATGCACGACGCCACACCACTTCTGCCACGAATTTTTCGAAGAGAATACTTATATTGCTTCTCTTCATTTTTCCTTTTGAACATAAATGAATCACCCTTTCCCATTTCCTCATAACAACTTTTTGTGAATCATAAACTGTTTTACAACAAAACAGACAATCAATAGAACGGCAAAAAGACCCTCCACATTAAAACCCACTTACCTTCTAACCTGAAAATAAGTTTTCTAATGGTTGAGCATCCATCCAAACCGCTCCAAAACCAGTGTAAAAAAAAAATAAAAAGCAAGTCAATATTTACATACCAATAGCTACAAAACATCTATATACCAATAAACGTGAAATAGACAACATATCTATTAAATAATAAATAACCAAAACCAAAAAGAACAAAACAACAAAAGACCTATCCATCTCCACTTTCAACAAATTATAAAATACGATATTTATATTGGGTGATTTTTCTAGATATTAACCAATTTCTAATTTTAAAGAAATAAAATAATTCAATATGTAAATCATCATCGTCTCAAAGCATTGATATTACAATCACAAAATTCAAAAAAATAATAAATAACTATAGAAACAACAAAATCAATTGTTGTGCAACAGATGCCAAATCCGAAAACGCTTTATTTTTATGACAAGACACTCGTTCAATAATCAACTCGTCATAATCTATAAATAACATAATTAAAGCGTTATCATTTTAGGTGAAAATTATTCATTTATTTTGAGAATTTTTTTACACCAAAAAAGCCTACAACAGTGTGTAGACTTTAGAAATTCTTAATCTTTTTTTCTTCCAGATAAGCTCGATGTTTCAAACCAAAATAATGTAATTGATCTAAAATTGGCGCTAATTCTTTGCCGTGTTCAGTCAAACAATACTCTACTTTCGGCGGAACAGTAGGATAGACAATGCGTTTAATCAAGTCTTCTGCTTCCAGTTCGCGCAAGTTTTTCGTCAGCATTTTCTGCGTAATGCCAGGAATCGCTCGTTGCAAGACTGAAAAACGTACGGTCGGATTTTTAAATATTTGCATCAGGATTTTCAATTTCCACTTACCGCTCAAGACTTCCAAACCATCTTCCACACGACAAGTCATCACATTAAGCGTCTTAGGATTTGCGATTGTTTCTTCGTTCATAAGCCATTCCTTCCAATAGTATCTTTTTGGTAA
>DVLR01000360.1 GCA_018715425.1 Candidatus Merdenecus merdavium | reverse complement strand
CACGGTTCATCACAACGGCACCTACTGCCAACATTCCTTCATAGCTTTCTCCACCTGCCTCACACTCAATAAGGGCAGCTAATAATGTTAAGTCTGTTGATGCTATAGGCTTACTGCTTCCGCCTGTGGTTTCGGTATTGCTACTACCTGTGGTTGGTTTTTCTTTCTCTGGAGTGCTTGTCTCACCTGTACCAGACGTTGTGCTGCTATTACTTGTGGAAGGTGTTTTGACAGGAGCTGTAGTCTCAGGTTGACTTTGAGTCTCTTTGGCTTTGGCTTTTTCTTGCTCTAGTCTTGCCTGTTCTGCTTGAGCTTCTTGCTGTCTTTTTTCTTCTGCCGCTTTTTTTTCTTGCTCTTCTTTTTCTTTTTGAGCAATGAGATCATTAATAATAGATTCTTGGTTTACAATGGTATTTTCATAATCTGATGCTTCTACTTGAGCAGTTGCAATTTTATTGGTATATCCCTTGATCTTATCAGAGATAGAGCTTACGGCAACATTTAATTCACCTTGTTTTTCTTCCGTATCTTTTACTAATTGGTTAAGAGTATCGGTCTCTTCTGAGATTGTCCGCTCTTTTAATGCAATGGTATCCTTCGTATTTTGATACTCTTCTAGCATATTTCTATCATATGCAGATATTTGACTAATGTTATCCGCTTTATTTAGGAAATCAGCGATGCTTTCTGCACCAAACAATAAGTCAATATATTCTGTATTAGAGCTTTCGTACATAAAACGAATTCTCTTTTTCATATCTTCATACTGTTTTTCTTCTGTGGTTTTTGCTTCTTCTAATTCTTCTTGTGTCTGTTCTAATTGAGCCTTTTTCTCTAAAGACTGTGTCTCCAAAGAACTAAGTTCTTCACTTAACTGTGCAGTTTGAGTATTAAGTTCTGTCAAATATGTATCTAATTCTGATTTTGCTGATTCTAAAGAACTTATTTCACCTTTCTTTGAATCTAAGTTGCTCTTTGCCTCGCTTTGTTTTTCTTTCGCTGCATCGATAGAACTATCTGTGCTTGCTGCTTGTACGGGCGTTACGATCAATGTTGCACATAACATAGCCGATACAAGCATTCGCGACATATCTTTCAATTTCATAATATTCTCCTGTTTGTTTTCTTTATCCAAAAAGTTACTTTAACATTTTGGGTGAATTTTTACAACCGTTTTTATATATTACCATACTTTTACGTAAGGGTCAAAAGATATTTGAGCCCATGCTACTACGGAGCGTCTTTCTTATTGGACTTCCACTATCACAGTAAAGATGCCTTCCTCACTAACTACTGATAGAACATCTCCTTCTAACTTTTGAAGACGATCCTTCGTGTTATTAGACATTGCTACTGCATCCTTAATGGTGTAGTAATACATGATCCCCGCCATAGTGTTGGCAGTATCTTCCTTTAAGTAGACGTGATCTCCTTCCTTTACAAGATCAGGCCGTTCCATTCTAAATTCCATTTTTCTAGACATGATATCCTCCTTTATTTCTTTAACATATTACATTATGCACATTTTTGTAACAAAAAAGTAATGATTAGAAAATATCTCGTTCATACATTATAAATCCTTTTATTAAAAATTACAAGTTCTTCTTGTCTAATTATAAGAAAACAAACTTACTCTACTCAAAAAAAGTGGCTAGATCTCCATTTCAGAGAATCTAACCACAGATATTCCAGGTTAATTAAATAAATTTCTAAAAAATTCTACAATAGTATCAATAATTCTAGTAAAGAAGCTTCCTACTTTCTCGGTATCTAAATTAATATCCAGCTCACCTAATTTATCATATAGATCTTTGGCTTGATTTTTAATGGTTTCTACATCTAAATCTAAATCATCTAGTTTTCCCATAAAGGTAGAAATCTGTTCTTGGTCTTCTTCAGATAACTGAATATCTAACTCTTTTGCAGCCTTATCAATAACATTTTGAATATCTTCTTTGCTGGTGATGTTGTTTTCTAGTACTTCTTCTTTTACAAGGGCCATTAATTGTTCGGCCTTTTCTGTATCTCCAACATTTTCTGCAACTTCGCCTGTAAGGACAAGCTCATTATTTGCTATATCTAAATTTTCTTTAGAAACAGCTTCCCCTGTCATAGCTTCATAAGCCTTTATGGTTCCTACTAAAGCTGCTGTTCCAGAAATATTAAATGGGCCTACCACAGTAATATCAGCATCTTTAATGCCTGCAGTAGCTAAAGCATTTTGATACATTCCAGTAGTACAATAAGTAATATTTTGTGTTGTTACTTTAATTCCATTTCCAGCTTCTTTTCCAACTACTTTAACTGACGATAAAGCTTTTGTTCCAATCACATCGGCTGATAAAAAGGAACCCAGGTATTCATGTTCTTCCTGGTTGGTAACGGTATCCACTTCATACTGTTGCAGATCTTCCTCTGTTACTCCTAATAGCCCTAAAACAACCTGTCTATCCTCTGGTCTTAAATCGTTACCTAAGCTAACAAAGGGTTTGTTTAATTCCTCATCTACCCGATCTGCTTTTACAGACATTCCTGATCCAAGCAGCACCACAGTTGTACATAAAATAGATAGTACTCTGTATAAATTTTTCTTTTTCATCTTATAACTCCTCCTCATACTGATGTATTACATCTTTCATCTCTCATGTCTTTACCTTTTCAAATCTTAGCTTTATGATGCTTATCTATTTCTCTACTAAGCCATTGATAAATATCTTGATAAACGGTATCTCTATCTTTTTCATTTAAGATTTCATGGCGATCACCTTTATAAAAATTATATTGTACCTGTTCCATCCCTACACTTACAAAAGATGAGATTGCCTTTAAAACACCTTTTTGAAAGCCTCCTACAGGGTCTTCTGAACCAGATAAAAAGAAGATAGGTAAATCCTTTGGCATCTTTTCTAAATGTTTTTTATCGTATAAATACAGCATTCCAGTAAACATATGGTAATATGCATTCAGTGTAAAGGTAAATTGACACATTTCATCTGCAAGATAAGCATCTACTACTGCTTCATCTGTGGAAATCCAATCACAAGATGTTCGATTTCCTTTTACAGATTTATTAAAAACATCGAAGGTAATAGCCCTTAAAAATTTACTTCGGTATCTTTCACCCTTTATTTTGCTAAGTATAATACTCAGAAAAATACCGCATTGCACAGCTATTTTAGGTTGCTGTCCTGTTCCCATAATCATAGCTCCCGAAAGACCTTTTCCATACATGCATAGATATTGGCGAAGTAAAAATGACCCCATACTATGCCCTAACATAAAATAAGGCACATTAGGATATTTATCCTGAGTTATTTTCCTCAATTGATGTATATCCCGAATTAAAATACGATTTCCCTCAAATTCATGAAAGTATCCAAAATCTTCTTTCGTGGTTACAGAGTACCCGTGACCAAGATGATCATTTCCTGTTACTAAAATACCCTGCTGTGCAAGAAAGATTGCAAACCCTTCATAACGCTGGATATATTCCACCATCCCGTGAGAGATCTGTAAAATTCCTTTGATGTGATCTTCTGGAATCCAACGTACCCCATGGATCTTTGTTTTTCCATCTTGTGACTTATAGTAGAATTCTTCTTTTAGAATCATTGCCATATAACACCTCCCACTTCCTTCCTCATTTTACAGTATCTACATATTAATCATTATTATATCATAGTTCTTTTAAGTACTTCTTAAGATTATCTAAAGATTATGGTACCATTTTATAAACTCTTTCACTTTATCTCCTCTATAAATATGTTATA
>DVLR01000359.1 GCA_018715425.1 Candidatus Merdenecus merdavium | reverse complement strand
TGTGTTTAGTAGGATGTGCTGAGAACAATTCAAAGGAAGAGGATAAAGAGCTTCAAAATGTATCATTTACATATAAAGAACAAGTACTTGTATTACCTGAGAGGGTAAGTGAGATAACTGATATTACCGTTACATATGATCAAGTGATACGGTTAGCAGGGATAGATGAGACCGCTACTTATGGAACCATTTGGGAATCTGCCGATAACGGCGATACTTGGAATAAGGTATGGGATTCGTCACAAGTTTTACAAGAAGTCGGTGTTGCATTTGAACATGTGGAAATAATGTTATCACCTGATAAAAAATGTGTTATTAGTTTATATATTAATGATGAAGAGAGGTCAGTTTATTTTCTGGATGAAACGTATTCTATTATTGAAACAAGTAAGGAATTTAATGAAAGTATTGTAGATAATAAGATTAAAACGTTTGACTGGCTAAATCAAGATAAAGTCTTGGCATTAAGTGTATCACAAAGTTATATAGTGGAGATTGAAACCGGAAAAATTACAAAGCTGCCTGCATGCCTTACTTATGATATAGCAGATGATGAAATTTATTTATTGACCAGCGATGGCCTCAAAGGATACAGTATAAATACTGGTAAGGAAATAACTTTACAGGGAGCGTATCAATTAGCTAATGAATATTTATTAGACTTAAAACTGAATTCTTTACAAATGAGTTTAATGGTACAAGGTTGCTTTTTTACAAAAACGGGAGACAAAACTGTAATTTATCTGTCAGATTTTGATCACATTCTGAAAATTGATGAAAATGGCGTCGTGGCATTATTAGATAAAACTAAGATGACAATAGGTGATCAGCGATTTTATGTGGAGGAATTTCTTTCTTTATCAAAAACCGATGAAATCTTGTTAGCAAGAGGTTCGATGGAATCTGAGGTGAAGTTGATTCGTTATGAACAAAGTGATCAAAAGCAGGAAACAAAAAATGTATTATCAATCTATGCCTTAAAGGAAGATGAAAGTTTAAAACAAGTAATAAATATGTATCAAAAGCAATATCCAGAGACAAGTATTTCTTTGGAAATAGGGATTCAAAATGATGAAATTACGGTTGATGAAGCCATAAGAGTTTTAAACACCAGACTTGCAAGCAAAGATGGTCCTGATATTCTATTATTGGATGGATTAAATGTGAATAGCTATGTAAAACAGGGAATGTTGGAAAATTTAGAGGATGTTGTATCTGAAGTTACTGCAAAGGAAAATGTATTAACTAACATATTGGATTCTTACTTAATTGAAGATTGTTATTATGGAATTCCGCTTCATTTTTCGGCGATAACATTTACCGCTCCAGAGGAAGTAGCTAAAAAGACAGATACAATAGAACAAATTACAGATGCGCTTAGTACGCTTTCTCAAGATATAGATAAACCAGTCTTTGAAAATTGGATTTATGATCAACTGGTAAGCACGTTATATCATACATATTTAACAAATGAGGATGGTTCGTTATCAGATAAAGAGATAGAAACTTTTTATCGATGTATAAAAACGATATATGAACTAGTGGACATGTCGGAAGTGGAAGGGAAAAAACCATTAAAAGAGCTTCCAATTAAAACGAGAGAATGGAACTGCGCAGATGTGGTTCTTACAGGGGAAGTCCAAACGGCATTTGATTATATTATGACTCCTGAAGGAATCAGAAATTTTGCCATCGCGGAAGCAGCACTTTCAGGGCAGAATTATTTTTTCAAAACTTCTACTGAGATTTGTTATAGTCCTTTAACAATATTGGGGATTGTAACGTCGAGCAATGAAAAAGAGGAAGCAAAGAGATTGATATCTTATGCATTATCCAAAGAAGTACAAAGTGCGTATGAGTATTCTGGTTTAGCTGTGAACATTGAAACTTTGCAAGAACAAATGAAGAATTTTGATGCAGGGGTTGTAAAGGTTGAGACTGAATCAGGTGGGAATCAAAATATTGAATTTCCTGGCTTAAGTGAAGAACAAATCAAAGAATGGATTATAAGATTTCAGTCTTTGAATCGTGTGGTGAAAGTGGACGAAGTGATCTTTCGGATGATAATGGAACAAGCCGATGACATCGTGGATGGTAAAATTACTCCCACAGAAGGTGCTGAAAATGCAAGCAGGAAGATTCAATTATACTTGGCGGAATAGAAAAGACAGACAAAAAAAGAAAGTGTAGAAAGAAAATTTTCTATACTTTCTTTGTAGCTATTCAATAGGTATGCGCATTTACTGCGCAGACCGTGAGAAAGTGATTCAGGAGGGCAACCCCCCATTTGTCGAGTTACAAAATGGCAGGTCATGTGTATATGAAATTTAAGAAAAATATAAAATGGATTAATATTTTTATTTTGCCAAGCCTGGTTGGTATTATTTTATTCTATGTATTTCCTTTTTTAAAGATTTTGGGAAATGCGTTTATAAGAAATTCTGATGAGGTTTTTGTGGGTTTTTCAAATATACGCGTGGTCATGCAAAATAAAGCCTTTATGTTGGCTTCCGGAAATACAGGAATGTATATGCTCGTTTCCATCCCTTTATTAATGAGTGTTTCACTATTATTTGCAAAACTATTGTGGAAGGTAACAGGATGGATAAAAAATATAAAGTTTCTTTATGTAATGCCATTGGCAATACCTGCTGCATCGCTGTCTATTTATTGGCAATTTTTTTTCCATCAGTCAGGGATATTAAACTTCCTTATAAAGGATGATATCGAATGGCTTCATTCTGGCTATGGGTTTTGGGTGTTTGTTTTTATCTTTATTTGGAAAAATTTTGGATATACGGTTATTCTTTGGTTAGGCGGCATATCAAAAATTCCGGTTGCTATATTAGAAGCTGCCCGAACAGATGGAGCGAGTGAATGGATGATTTTTGTGCGTATCATCCTTCCAAATTTGAAACAGACGATGCTCATTGTGTATATTTTATCGCTCATCAATTCCTTTAAAATATTTCGGGAGGCTTATGCTCTTGCGGGTGATTACCCACATGAAAGTATGTATTTGCTGCAACATCTTTTTAATAATTGGTTTCGGGATTTTGAGTTGGACAAGATGGCAGGAGCTACCATTCTTTACCTAAGTGCTCTATTGCTGATTCTGTTTCCAATGCAAAGATTTTCAAATCATTAACGAGGGAATAATGATGATAAAAAAAATCATAAGTTCGATTGTTTTAGTTATATGCTTGTATCCAATATTATTTGTATTGATTGGCTCCTTGATGGGTAACGATGAAGTTTCACAGTATTTTAACAGTGTGTTTGACTCAAAGGAATCAATAGAATTGTTTGTTTTGCCTAAATATGTAACTTTGCAAGCTTACATAGAGATATTATTAGATACCCCCAGCTTTTTTGCCGCTTTTTGGAATTCTGTTAAGACGACCTTACTTATTTTATGCGGGCAACTGCTCGTCAGCCTTCCGGCTGCATGGTGGTTTGCACAGAGCTCATTTCGTGGTAAAAAATTACTTTATCAATTCTATATCGTGGTAATGATCCTGCCCTTTGTAGTAACGATGCTGCCGCAGTATCTGGTTTTAAAAAGTTTAGGGTTATTAAATAGTCATTATTCCATTGTATTGCCGGCTATTTTTTCTGCGTTGCCTGTTTTTATAATATGTCCTTATTTCCAAACGATTCCTGAGGAAATTCTAGAATCTTCCAGAGTGGACGGGGCAAAAGAATGGCAGGTTTTTTTAAATATAGGGATACCCTTAGCTATTCCGGGGATTTGGATCTCGATTATTTTGAATCTGATTGAATATTGGGGAGCTGTGGAAGCAATTATTGTATTTGTTGAAGAACCGAAATTATGGACATTACCTATGTTTTTAAACAGCATACAGATGAATAAACCAGGCGTAAGCTTCGTTGCCGCGGCAATCTCTATGATTCCACCTATCTTGATCATGATGCTTGGAGGAAGGCATCTGGAAGAAGGCCTTTTAAATCAAATCGAGGGGAAGTAAAATAAACATGCAAAGAACTGTATCAAAAATTCTAATAAGCTTTTTTATACTGATTGTATTTTTTACATTATTATCAAGGGCAGCGGATAGTGTTACCATACCGAAAGTAACCACTGTCAAACTTAATAGCCAGATTCTCGAAGATACGTTAACGGTGGATGGTAAGATTCAGAAAGACAAAGCAGTGCCAATCTTCATGGAGCCAAATCAAAAAATTAGGAACATTAATGTCTATGTGGGGCAAAAAGTATCAAAAGAAGACATATTAGTGGAAATAGATTTGGATTATTTATCACAACAGATTAGTCAAAAGCAAAGCGAAATTCAGAAATTTGAACTGTCAATCCAATCTGCAGAGCTGAAAAAGCAGGATGATGAATCAGAACGAAATTTGAACATAAGGCAGGCCGAAGAATCCTATGAGCAAATTGTCGCAAGCGAAGAAGCTAAAGTTGAGCAGGCGTCAATAGAGTTAGAACAGGCATATAACAAACTGTATGAAACAGATTCCTCAGAAATATCACAAGAAGAATTAATAGCAATATATGAAGAAAAACAGAACAATTTACAGATGGTCATACAGGATAAAGAAGCAGCTATTCTTCAGGCAAAACAAGTTTTAGAAACAGCCCGGCTGGAAAGCAGCGAGCTGTTGGATATTAGTGAATACGAAGTAGAGTTGAGCAAAGTGCAAAATGAATGCAGTGAATTAGTAAAATTACAAGAGAATGAGGGGATGATTCGGGCATCCGCAGATGGAGTTGTTTCTAAAATAAATATTTCTATTGGCGGAATGACTTCAAACGAAGCAGCAATATTATTAGAAGACATGAATTCAGATAACGTTATGGTCATGCAGATTGAAAAAGATAAAGAGGATTATGTGGCATTCGGCCAAGAAGGAACCGTAATTGGTATAACAGAGGATGGTACAGAAATCATGTATCAATCGGCTGCGGTAATGGAAACTAAGATTAATGAAGAAAATTCTGAATTATTAGATGTAAAAGTGAATCTGGGGCAAGAAAATTTCATGTATGGATCGAAAAGCAGCTTTGAAATAATAAAATCTTCTCAGCAATACTCTGATTGCTTGCCAATAAGTGCTATCCATGAAGACCAAGATGGATATTATGTATTTATATTGGAAGAACAAAAAGGAATTTTGGGAATTGAAGAGATTGCAGCAGCGGTCAAAGTTGATATTATAGAACGAAATTTTACAATGGCTGCGATTAAAGAACAGCCTTTGTTGAAAAACGAAAAAATAATTATCGAAATTAATAAAACAATTCAAAATGGAGATAGGGTGCATGTTACTGAGGTAAAAAATGATTAATTGGAAAGCGGAAAGTAAAAAAATTGTTATTACAGTATTATTGATTTTTCTTGCTGTTTTATTATATAAGAAAACCACAGGTGTTTATACGGAAATGAAACGTTATTCGGATGTATTATGGATCTCTTTTCCTTCCAATGGAGTAGAGAAAGAGAAAGTGGATTCAATAATAATCGAGAATAACCAGGGAAAAAACAATAAACATATGACAATTTGGAAAGAGTTAGCCAATCAAAGCATTACAAATCCTGATTTATATAGAAATGTGAATGTAGATATGATCATAATCGCCGGAAAAGCGAATCTATTATTTAATACTAGTATCAATCTTGAAGAAGATGATGAAAAAGGGTGTGTGATTTCACAATCACTTGCTAAAAAATTATTTGGTGATATTAATGTCAAAAACTGCAAAGTTATTTATCAGGAAGAAGAATTTTTGATCCGTGATGTTTTAGAGAAACAATTTAAAGGTGATTTGATTGCCATTAGACCCGGAAGTCATATGGAGCTACCATTTGATTCTATGATTGTTGAAAAGCAGAATGTACATAGTTCTTCTCTAGCCCTGCAAAACAAAATCTTTCAACAATATGAGCTGGAAGGCGTTTTGGTAGAGTTTGATTTGTTTACAGAATTCATAGCATTTTATTTATTGATGCCAATTGCTTTAATAACATTTTTATTTGTAAAATATTCTTTATCGGATAAGCAAAAAGAGCTTTCGCTTTCGGGAAAATTCCTGTTAAAGCCCCGTTTTTATGTAGGGATTAAGGTTACTATAGGTATCATAGTGATTTTGTTCTGGATTCTAAATTTACGTGAAATATTGTGGCTGTCGGATGACGTTATACCATCTGCATGGTCCGATTTTGATTTTTTTCAAAATCTTTTTAATGAGAAATCGGAGGCTCTTATCTATTTTTTGCAAAAGTCCAAGGGTTATTTTGAACTGCAATATGTTTTGAATACATTTAAAATATTCTTATTAAATTTCTT
>DVLR01000358.1 GCA_018715425.1 Candidatus Merdenecus merdavium | reverse complement strand
AATACATGGAGCACCTATCGTCAGTCCAAATACAAGTATAAGTCGAAATAACTCAACCTGTCCGTCCACTATGTAGTAATACTGCCCCAGCCAACCTACAATTATAAAGGCTGCTGCAGTAAGGATACCTTTTCTTACAAAATTTTCTATTGTCATACGATCATTCCTTTCTATGATATGGCTTTTCTTTTGTCCTCTACCCAATTGTATGTATTTTGAATTAAATCTTCGAAAGAGAAAACAACCTCTATACGCTTTGGATTATATATAAAAACAGTGTCTATAAATGCATCTACAAGCTCTCTGGTCAACTTTCCTTCAGCCAAATAATTCTGAGCACTTTCTCTTTTTCCTTTTATCCCATTAAGTATCTCTTGCTGTGATTCATATGCTAAACGCATTTTTTCACTTTCCTTCTGCAAAGCATCAATTTCACTCACAAGTCTACGCTTCTTTGCAAGATACATTTCTTTTGAAATGTTACCTTCTGCATAAATCTCATATTGCCGAACCTTTTCAGCTTTCAAAGTTTCAATATCCCTATCCCATTTACCCAGCTGACTCACTGTAATCCCCGGCTCATCTGCTTGCTTCTTCTCAACCATCATTTCCAGCTTTTTTAGTATCTGTAATTGTTCATGCAATGTTTGCCATACAACTGCCTCAATATCTTTTTCTAAATATCTGGTCCGATCACATTCCGACTTATTACCTGTAGCAACGCTATGAGCACAAAAGAATACAGGATTCGAACCATCCTTATATCCCATTCGCAAGCCACAATTTCCGCAGCGTATCTTACTTCTCAAAGGATAATCACGTTCTCCCCGATAGCTCTTCACGCCTTGGTTTTTTATTGCTTTCTGAGCAAGTTCAAACTCCTCTATAGTAACAATTGCATCATGCACACCATCAACAATCACTTGTTCTGATTTAGGTACGGCTCTTTGGATTTTACTACCAACACCGATTAATTGAGTTTCACCCTGCACCAATGCTCCTGTATATTTATACCTTTTTAATATCGTCCAAACCTTCCTTCTATCCCATAACCATTCTTCTCTGCGTACTTTACGATTCCATTGTTTATAATCTGAATGCAACTCTAAGTAGGCTCCTGGTGTTGGTACACCCATTTCATTTAATAAATCAGCAATTTGTGATGTTGTATTTCCTTCAATTGCTTTTAGAAAAATCATGCGTACATACATTGCCGCTTCGGGATCTATCACCCATTTTGATTTATTATTTTCATCTTTCACATATCCAAACGGAACTCGTCCTGATGTAGAAATGCCCTTTTTCCATTTTGTTCTGATTGCACTTTTATATTTTTTTGAAATATCTTTGGAATAAAAGCTATTTACCAGATTGCTAAAGCTCATATCCAGTCCCATTGTTTTTCCATCGTAGTTTTTGCTGTCGTAATTCGAATTGACTGCAATGAATCGAATTCTCAATACTGGAAATATTTGTTCTAAATAATCTCCAACTCCGATATAATCTCTGCCTAATCTGGAAAGGTCTTTCACGATGATGGTATCTATTATCCCATGTTTTGCATCTTCCAGCATTTCTTTAAACCCAGGTCTATCAAAATTTGTGCCACTATATCCATCGTCAATGTACTCTTTAATCTCCTGCGACAAATCGTTTCTGCTTCTCACAAATTCTCTCAACAGTATTCTCTGGCTTTCGATACTATTGCTTTCATCCTTATTATTTTTTCCCAGATCACCATCTGCAAATGATAAACGCAAATATAATGCAATCATACTCACACCTCCATTTCCGCCCCTTCAGCAATTTTCAAAAACACATCATCACATTTAAACCTTACCTCTATTACCCCTTCTGAACTCACATAAATACAATCAACTAACTCACGAATTAATTTCTCATTGAATGTCCTATCACCTATGTACTGTTCAAACCTTTTCTCCATATTTAAAAACTCGTCCATGTTTTTTTTCATATTACGAAAGCGTTCTTCTACCCGTTTCTGTTGTTCCAGCAGATTTTCTTTTTCGGTGGCATACTGTTCCTTTAAGCAAATGAACTCATCCACATCTATAATACCTTCTGCATAATTTTCATAAAGAGCTGCGCTTTTTTCATTTATACGATCTATTTTATTTAGCAAAGAATTGTCTTGTTTTCCGCACTGCATCTTCTTAATGACTTCTTTTTTATCACACATATTTTGAATGAGCATCTGGATTTGATCCATAACAACAATTTTCAAAAAATCTTCATGTACAATCTGATTACAGTTAGCACTTCCACGTACAACTTTACACTTATAGAAGGCACCATCTTTGTAGTCTCTCTTTTTTTCGCTATGTGCGTACCGAATATAATGCATTGTTCTATCGCATTCCATACAGCGAACCATACTCGGAAAACTGTCATGCAAATGTTCTCTGTCTTTTTCTAATTCTTCAATTCTTCGTTTTCGCTTTATTTTCACTTCTGCAAATGTTTTTTTAATACCAACATATTCTGGACTAGAAACAAGCGGCTGATGTACATTGTAGTGTATGATCCATTTTTCTTCTTCCACTGGATGTTCTTTCTGATTTTTATACAATGCTGATTTGCGCTTTCCCTGTACTCGATTTCCAATATACGACTGATTCTTTAGAATCTCCCGCACCATTGGTGCTGTCCATCTATCTTCCTCATCCATAACTTCATTTTGCTCTACTACAATCTTATATGTCGAAGGAGTCATAACTCCTAGCAACTCCAGGCGTTCCGCAATATCCTTTGGACTCACCCCATTCCAGTGCCACCGAAAAATCAATCTTACATATGGTGCAGTGTCTGGATTCTCTACAAAACAATTCTGCTCTTTATCCACTTTATATCCATAAATACTTCTGCCAATTGTATATTGTCCACTACGCATTCGGATTTCATCTGCTACACTACGTTTTTTCGAGATATCTTTTGCATACATTTCATTAATCAGATTTTTTATAGGAATTGCAAGACTATTTCTATCTTCTTCCCTGGCACTGTCAAACTCGTCATTGACGGAAATAAAGCGAATGTTCAGATTCGGTAATAGAGTCTCAATGTAATATCCTGTTTCCAAAAAATCTCGTCCAAAACGTGATAAATCCTTTACAACAATACACTGTATTCTTCCTGTTCTGGCATCATCCATCAACCTGCTAAACTCAGGTCTATCAAAATTAGTTCCCGAGAAACCATTGTCTGCATATACATCGGTTAATTCCAGTTCCTTGTGTCCTTCTATAAATTGCTTCAACATGGCTATCTGTGTTTCGATACTATCATCCGTATCTTTCTCAACTGATAATCTGACATATGCTGCAGTTGCCAAAGAAGAATGCTTGTTTAAGACAATGGATTTATTATCAGCCAAGGTATCAAGGGGCTTGTCTATTCTTCTACTTTTTCGTGCCATGTCTGTTCCTCCATCCCCAAATTCACAAACCACTCTACCGGTAATTTATGAAACCAATCCTGTTCTTTAAAATGCACTTCCACAGATTCGAAACGAACGATATCAACACTGTCAATCCATTCATTCACTTGAGTCGAAGAAATAGCATCTTCTACGACAGCATTTGCATATTTTGCTATCCAAAGATTTTCATTACTAAAAGTCTTTTGCACAACTTTGATTGACTCCATGACTTTCTGTAATTCCTTATCATATTTTTCAAATATAGAATTGTTATGTTTTTGCTTATCTAAAAAATCCAATTCTGATATTTCATTATTCTCATATTTTTGATATATCTGAACATTTTCGTTGCATACCTCGGACATTCGATCTGTGATTTTCTTTGCCTGCTTTCTAAAACTATCCAGCTGCGCGTCTCTTTGCATTTTGCCTTCTTCTGTATCTAACATTGTTAATGCCCATTCCGCTTTGGCTCTTTCATCTTGAATAGCATTTTTTACTTTATTCACTACCGTTTCATATTTTATGAATGCTTTTTCATAAAAGATTTCAGCAGGTTTTGGGTACTTAAATCGAAATATTTTTTTCTTTAACTTTGGATGAGTATAAATCATCAAAGGATAACCGGAATCCCTATCCGTTATTTTCTTTGCAAATGGATTCGCCTTTGCCGGAGCATGTGTCTTGCTTGCAACAGGTGCTCTTGCTGTAAGTCCTTGCTGAACCCTGTCAAACTGTTTCCTCTCAATAATCGCAGGGCAATGTATAGCTACCTTTTTTCCATTAACCGTCCTTTCCCATTCACCTATATACATTCTGTTCACCAGAACATCTCTTACCCCCGATGATGTCCAACGATCATTTGTATTTTTTCGCTTAAGCATATTATTACGTTTTAAGTATGCTGTCCTCGATTCAATACCGCTCTCATTTAAAAATTTTACGATAACTGAAATACTATTTCCCTCATCTGCCATGTCAAAAATATTTTCAATAATAGGCTTCACTTGCATGTCTATTTCCATCTGCTGAATGTTTCCATTCATTGTGGAGTGATAACCGTATCTCTCATACACCCTTTTTTCATTGAACTTTGTAATGTGAGATTGCCTAAAAAAATCATAGTACTCTTCTCTCTTTCTAACCAGATATTCCGAAACTTCATCGCTCGTCATATCCATAGAGCAAATATTATCCTCCACAACAGCAAAATGAATTCCAGCAGGCCAGAATACCTTTCCAAATAAATCCTCTGCATATGCCGGATTTTTGCCACATCGAAAAATCGAATCAACAACCACACATTCAAATTTTCTTGCCAATCCATCCGCTTTCATTCTCAAAAATGCATCTTCTGCTTCTTGACCATCTTTTCGTTCATAGTATTTCTTTACCACCTTCCATCCATGACTGACAACAAACTCATTAATATGCTTATTTTGTTCCAGAATAACATTCGCCGGAATATCCTTTTCAGTGAAACAGGAATACCGCTTTGTATAGCTTACGCACCTCATACAGCACACCTCTCTTTCCCTTCCAGAGATTCTCTTTGCTCTGCAGCATATTCCATCATTTCTTGCATCTCATCAGCATAGTTAAAGTGAACTTCTATCTTATCCTTTGAATAAACAACAATTTTTTCGACCAGTGTAATAATCATCTTCCTATCTAAAGACTGTACATTCTCATACTGTTCAAATTTTTCATACCACTCCTGCGGAGATACCCCATTTGAAAGTTTTCTTTCCTTTTTCTTTTCAAGCTCTGTATATGATTTTCGGATATCGTTTATTTTCTTTGTAAAACGTTCACTTATTTCCCCGTACTCCTCTTCGGATACAATTTGTTCAACCCGATCCTGATACAGTTTTGCTTTCAGAGCACCATAGCGATTTATCTCTGCTTCTAAAGACTTCATCTGTGTATTTATGATTTTCATTCCCCGACCATTCATTGCTGACACAGTAACTTTTCCAACAACCTCCTTGGCATCAACTAACAATTCAATCTGATTACGAATACTATTCAATACTGCCTTTTCCAGATTTTCTGAATTAATCAGATGAGAACTGCACCCTTTTCTATTTTTAGAAGTAGAGCAATGATAGTAATAATACTTTTTTCCATTTTTTGTTGCTGAACGACGAATCATGTTCTGTCCACAATCACAGCACTTTACAATCCCCGAAAACGGATGCACTGACTCCTGGTTTGGTGCGGTACGAGTGTCCAATTCCATCAATCTTTGTACACTATAAAAAATAGATTTTGGAACAATCGCTTCGTGCATATCAGGAACTCTAAACCAGTTTTCTTTCGATACAGGCACACTCTGTTTTACTTTATAATTTATTTTTTTAGATTTTCCCTGAACAACCATCCCGGTATATGTCTCATCCGTCAACACACGAATAACGGTAACCGGTGTCCATTGAGGATTCAATTTTGAACGAAAACCTCCATTGAATTTCATTCCACACATCAGTTTATATTCCAATGGCGTTAGTACCTGCATCTCATTCAGTTTATCCGCTATATGCTGGGGACTATATCCATCTAATTTCATATTGAATATAAGCTGCACAATCTCAGCTGCATACTCATCCACGATTAGATGATTCTTGTCGGCAGGATCTTTACAATAGCCGTACATTGCAAAGCTTCCTATATACTTTCCATTTTTTCTTTTTACTTCAAATTGACTTCTAACTTTTAGTGAAATATCCCGACAATAAGCATCATTAATAAGATTCTTAAATGGGACTATGATTTGATCCAAATCTCCCGACTCGTTAGCACTATCATAATTATCAGTAATAGAAATAAAGCGTACACCCAGAAAAGGAAAAATCTTCTCTAGATATTTTCCGGTTTCAATGTAGTTTCTTCCTAATCTCGATAAGTCTTTCACGATGATACAGTTGATTTTCTGCTTTTTAATATCTTCAATCATCTTCTGAAAAGCAGGACGTTCAAAATTTGCGCCACTGTAACCATCGTCAACATACTCATCTACTATCTTGATATCACTATGTTGTGCTACGAAATCTGAAATCAGATCTCTTTGATTGCGAATACTATTACTTTCCTCTTTATCTCCATCTTCCTGGGAAAGTCTCAAGTATTGCGCTGTTAAATATGAATTTTGATTATTTAAATACATAAAACCACTGACCTCCTAAATTTACTAGCTTTTCAGCTGTAAACCAAGAAATCAATGGCTTCTTGAATGCTTTAATTTTTGACCCAAGTCCATCATATCATATTTCTTGGTTATTTTCCATACCATTTTTTAAAATGAAAGACATCTTGCCAGGCAGTCACTTAATGTGTCCTTTCCTGCAAAAGATACTTTTACAACAATTCCATGTGACATATAGCAATAAGGATTTTTAACCTGTTCTAAAAATTGTTTCATCCGCTCTTGTTCTGGTAAGCTTGTATCAATCTCAACTGTTTCAATATCCACAAGCGTACTTTTATCTACTGTTCGGACATCTACATTTTTCATTTTTTCTAATTCTTCTTTTCGTAAATTATCCATTCTTTTAATCCTCCTGTTTAAAACTCGTGTACCCAGGGCTTAAAGCCCCGGAAACACTACATTTCTTCTTCGGGGACACTGTCCCCGAACAGTTACTTTTTCTCATATATCATCGCTCTTAACTGATTTATTTCCTTACGCAACTTTGCATTTTCTGTTTCAAGCTTTACGATATATT
>DVLR01000357.1 GCA_018715425.1 Candidatus Merdenecus merdavium | reverse complement strand
GGAAGAAGCCATGCGGTGAGGTTAGAACCGGAAAATAATACAAAAATCGGTGAAAATATTATGCTTTATTTTGATCCAGAGAAGATACATGTTTTTGATATAAAAACACAGGAAAATATATTTTACAGGGAGGTGAGTGGGAATGAATAAAAAGAAAAAAAGAAAATGGAATCTTACTCCGTACGGTTATTTGCTTCCTTGTATGCTGGTGTTTGCAGTATTTTTATTCTATCCGTTTTTTAAAACAATTTACTTAAGCCTTTACAAGACGAATAAAATGGGGGAAGCAAAATTATTTGTTGGACTTGGAAATTATATGGAGCTTTTAACATCAGAGTCCTTCATAAATAGCTTAAAAGTAACCTTGATATTTGTAATAATCGTTGTAGTAGGAAGTATGTTGTTGGGACTGATTACAGCAATTCTTTGTAATAAGGCTTTTCCAGGAATTCGTTTTTTTAGTACAGCATATGCGCTGCCGATGGCAATTGCATCAAGTTCAGCGGCTATGATTTTTGAAATTATGCTACACCCATCAGTTGGTATCATAAATAAATTACTGGGATTAGATATCAGTTGGCTCAATGATCCTAAAACAGCGCTTTACTGTGTGGCAATTCTTACAGCGTGGTTGAACAGCGGAATTAACTTCCTGTATTTTTCGGCAGGACTTGGAAATATTGATGAAACAATATATGAAAGAGCATCGGTAGATGGTGCAAGTAGTATACAGCAGTTTTTTAGCCTGACATTGCCAGGACTTTCACCGATTATGTTTTATACATTAGTAGTAAATATTATTCAGGCATTTCAGTCTTTTGGACAAATTAAGATATTGACAGAAGGCGGACCGAACGAAACGACAAACGTTATCGTGTATTCCATTTACCGTGACGCTTTCTTTAACTACCGTTTCGGAAGTGCAGCTGCACAGTCAGTTATTTTGTTTTTTATTGTAATGCTCATCACACTTGTGATGTTCCGTATTGAGAAGAAAGGGGTTAAGTACTAATGACAAAAACGATTTCAAAAGAACAGCTCCTTGCATTGAAACAGGAAATGAACAAAAAGGCATTAAGCAAAAGAAGGGCTCGTATGGGACTTCGTGTCGTGACCAATATCTTGGTGGTATTTGTAGTTCTTCTTCCACTTTTATATGCGGTGAGCATAGCATTTATGCCATCAAATGAATTATTTACAATGGAATTAAATCTTGTTCCTAAACATCCGACACTCACGAATTTTAAAGATGCATTGATTAATGTGCCGTTACTTCGCTTTATATTGAATTCATTTATTATGGCAGGATGTATTACTTTGGGACAGATTGTCACATGTTCTTTGGCAGCATTTGCATTTTCCTTTTTGGAATTTAAGGGAAAAGGGCTTCTATTTATGGTCGTTATGGCAACTATGATGGTTCCAGGCGAAGCAACTATTATTTCCAATTACCTGACGGTAGGAAATTGGGGAATACTGGATACGTATCCAGTATTGATTATTCCTTATTTGACATCTGCAATGGGAATCTTTTTGTTCCGTCAGTTTTATATGACATTTCCGGTTTCTCTATATGAATCAGCGAAGTCGGATGGATGTTCTAATCTGAAGTTTATTATAAAAATATTAATTCCGTTGACAAAATCAGCAATCGGAGCTATGGCTGTCTACACATTTATTAATGCATGGAATATGTATATGTGGCCATTGCTGGTAACAGGATCGGATAAAATGAGAACTGTTCAGATTGGCATCAGTATGCTCAACAGTGTAGATTCTCAGTCTATAACACTGATGATTGCAGGTGTAGTAATGGTAATTATTCCGTCCATATCAATTTTTATTGTTGGACAGAAACAGCTGATCAGAGGAATGTTCTCTGGTGCAGTGAAAGGTTAAAAAAGAAGGAGAAAAATTATGAAGAAAAAAATTATTTCAGTATTTCTAGCTGCAACTATGGTGATTGTATCTTTAACAGGATGTGGAGGTAAAACTCCAGAAGAAAACAATACAACAAAAAAATTGGATGAATCAGAAACAACAGAAGTTTCAGTGGCAGATGTATCAGACGTGGATAGTACAGAATCTTCAGTGGAAGGTGTATCAGACGTGGATGGTACAGAATTTTCAATGGCAGGTGTATCAGACGTGGATGGTACAGAGATTTCATTCTGGCACTCCATGGGTGGTGTAAATGGTCAGGCTATTGATACACTTGTAAAGAAATTTAACGATGAAAATGAGTTTGGAATTACGGTAAATGCACAATATCAGGGAGAATATGATGATTCTTTAAATAAATTAAAGAGTGCACAGATTGGTAATATGGGAGCTGATTTAGTTCAGGTATATGAAATCGGAACAAGATTTATGATTGAATCTGGATGGATTATTCCAATGCAGAATATGGTAGATGCGGATAATTATGACGTATCTCAGATTGAATCCAACTTATCAGCGTATTATACAATTGATAATCAGTTATATTCTATGCCGTTTAACTCTTCTACACCAATCATGTATTATAACAAAGATATGTTTGAAAAAGCAGGTATTACAGAAATTCCAGACAGTCTGGAAGCGATTGAGAAAATTGGTGATAAATTAGAGACAGATGGTGAGGCAGGCGAAGTTATGTCTTTGGGTATATATGGATGGTTCTTTGAACAGTTTATCGGAAAACAGGGACTTGAATATGCGAATAATGGAAACGGACGTGAAAAAACAGCTACAGAGGTGGCTTTTGATCAGAATGATGCAGCAAAAAATATTCTGACAGCATGGCAGTCTCTTAATGAAAAAGGATATGCTCCGATTGTAGGTAAGGGCGGTGATGCTGGTCTAGCTGATTTTTCAGCAGGAAAATCTGCGATCACACTTGGTTCTACAGCATCTTTAAAGCAGATTCTTCAGGATGTAAATGGTAAATTCGAAGTAGGTACAGCATATTTTCCCAAAATTAAATCTGATGATGTTGGTGGTGTTTCTATTGGCGGTGCATCTTTATGGGCGTTAAATAACGATGATCCTAAAAAGACACGTGCCACATGGGAATTTGTAAAATTCTTAATTTCTGCAGAATCTCAGGCATACTGGAATGCACAGACAGGATATTTTCCAGTAACAACTGCAGCGCATGATGAAGCGGTATTTAAAGAAAATATTGCACAGTATCCACAGTTCCAGACTGCAATTGACCAGCTTCATGATTCTTCACCAGAGTATGCAGGTGCATTACTGAGTGTATTTCCAGAAGCAAGAGCAACGGTTGAGTCTGAAATCGAAAGCATGTTAAATGGAAATGAAGACGTAGATACTGCTGTAATGAAAATGGCAGAAGCAATCAACAAATCAATCGAAGAATATAATCTGGTAAACGAATAATTTATAAAAATTTAGTAATACAAAAATGCAGCAGGATTTTGTATCCTGCTGTATCTGTACGTATAAGGAGGAAAAAAATGACAAAAGTTTTTGCTCACAGAGGTGCCAGTGGTTATGCTCCAGAAAATACACTAGAAGCGTTTTCTCTAGCAATGGAGCAGGGAGCAGAGGGAATTGAACTGGATGTCCAGCTTACAAAAGACGGTGAAGTAGTTGTTATTCATGATGAGACAATTGACCGTACCAGTAACGGAAAAGGAGCTGTAAGAGATTACACTTTGAAGGAACTAAAGGCATTGTCTTTTCATAATCACATGGATGAATATCAAGGCGTTAAAATCCCAACTTTAAGGGAAGTACTGGAACTTGTAAAACCAGGGAAGATGGAAGTAAATATTGAATTGAAAACAGGAATTTATTGGTATCCAGATATAGAAGAAAAGACAATCCAGATTGTAAAAGAAACAGGGATGGAAAACAGAATCATTTATTCGTCCTTTAATCATTACAGCATTCAGAAAGTACTGGAAAAGAATGCAGATGCAGAAACAGCATATCTGTACAGTGATGTAATCTTAAATGTAGATAAATATGCAAAAGAAACAGGGATTGTTGGCTTACATCCAGCAGTTTATCATCTAAAAATGGTACAATTTTTAGATGAATATAAAAAGAGTGGTTTAAAAGTTCGTGTCTGGACTGTAAATAAAGAAGAAGATATGAAAGATTTTATGAAAGCTGACTTGGAAGCAGTAATTACCAATTATCCAGATAAAGCACTGGATATTAGAAAGGGATTGAAAGATGTTAAAAGATAAGAAGCTAATCTTACTAGATATCGATGGTACCGTGTGTAAAGGACAGCAGCTTATTGATGGTACAAGAGAGTTTCTTTTAGATATCAAAGAGAGTGGAGGTCAGTTTGTATTTATTACGAATAATGCAACAAAAAGTATTGATGATTACATTCTTTTATTTCAAAAACTGGGAATTATGACGGAATATTCTAATTTTATTACAGCATCTTATGTCACGGTACAGCACTTGAAAAAATATTATAGTGGAAAACAGATATATGTAATGGGGACAGAATCGTTTATCAGAGAGCTGAAAAAGAACCAAATTCGAGTCACTACAGATTGTCGGGATGAAAATATTGCTTGTGTTTTGATTTCATATGATAATGAGTTAACTTATAAAAAAATTCAAGATACCTGTGAACTGCTTAGTACGAAGCAGGTAGATTATCTGGCAACAAATATGGATTTCGTATGTCCCATTGAATTTGGCTATGTACCGGACTGTGGTGCAATCTGTGAAATGTTGGAGCATGCTGTAAAGAGAATGCCTCTATTTATGGGAAAACCAGAAACTGCAATGATCGATTTTGCACTGAAATTGAATCATTTTTCCAAGGAAGAAACACTTGTGGTTGGTGATCGCCTGTATACTGATATTTTATGTGGTTATAAAGCTGGGGTAGAAACTGCATTAGTTCTTACAGGAGAGGCAACAATGGAAGAAGCACAAAAATGTAGTTATAAACCGAATTATATTTTTAATTCAATTGAAAGTCTTCACAGAGAATGGAAATAGTAATTAAAAAAGAGGCTTGACACAACACGATATCAGTAAAGTGTATAGCTGAAAAATACAAATGATATAATTGGGGATATTTGTGTGTGTTCACAACTTTCGATTATAGAAAAGTTACGGGAAGAAAAATTGAAGATGTTTGTCTGTTGGAGATAGATAAAACAAAAAGTATTATTACAGACTTAAACCAACTAAAAGTGAATCTGAAACATTGTATATTCCTATTGAAAAAATAGATCTGAGTGTGAGACCGTTGAAAACAAAGGAGGAATTAGAAAAAATACTTTTGATAGAGCCAGAAGAAAGACTTTTCTATTATAAAAACCCACAGAAAAGAATGAATATACAGAATCAGGAAATTCGTGACGATAATGTGGATATACTTATTCAGCTAATAAAAATCCATAGAAGAAAGAGACAAAAAGCTCAAATTTCAGTAGGAGATACAAGGTGGCTGAAGGATGCAGAATGTTATTTGTTTTCAGAAATGTCTGAAGTATTGGAGTATGATTATTTGTTGCGGTGTGCTCCCTATGGTGGTTTTGGAAGAGAATCTTAGATTGTAGGGGAATCTTGTAGAAGGTGTGGAAACAGAGCAGGACGGAATCATCTGGGTAGAAAAAAATTATGTGGATATCGAACTTCCGACGGATATGCCGGAAGATAAGATGGACAATCGGATATTAAAGGTATATCTGGGACTTCAGAAAGTAATGCAATGCTACACGATAGCAAGGATATGCCAAAATCTCAGACGACTACGGCTGAAAAAAGCATAGAGAAGTATGGCGGAGATAAAATGTATTTTGCATCGCCGATTGAATGTGACAAAGTAATGCTGTTTGTGTCTTATGGAAAGTTACTTACAGTAGGTACTATCAGAGATTATTTTATAAAACAAAGTGGAGCTGATTTTACGGAGCCGATTACAGCAGGAAGATTCGTTTCGATTGTTGCGTGGGCGAGTTATCAGCGTTCTGAAGATAAAACACCTTATTGGCGTACATTAAAGGCGAATGGGGAGATTTATTTCGATACCGGTGAAATAAAACACTTTGAATTCCCTACGGTTATTGCACATACCCGTAATTACTACATTCATTACGATGAACGAATAAAAGAAAAGCATAAGATTTTAACTGAAGAAGAATTGAAATTTTATAATCGTTCGTTGCTTCAGATATTAGAATTTTATATTTTAGTGGAACTTGGTTTTTCTGAAAGGAGTGTATTAAAAAGTAGGCTTATTGAAAGATGGGGCAGAGTGTCACAGGATATGGAAATTTTGAGAATGTCAAGGACTCAAAACAATTCATAGACATAAAACTTTGTGTTGAATTTCTAAATAAAAAGGCTTATAATTCAAATCGAAGCATATAGCTATTATCCACAGTTATAGAGCAAGTGTTATCAGTCCCGATAACAAAATGATAACATTAACTCATATAGGCAGGATAATATGGATATATCAAATAATCAAAAGAACTACAAATCTGTCTAGTGCAGCTGGTGCAATAGGAAGTTTGGTATTTGCAATGTAAATAAAAAGAATCTTTGTTATTGGGGAATCGTAGCTAATAGGTAATATTAATTTGTGGCAAGCGATTCCTCAAATTTAAAAAATCATAAAGGAAGAAATTTAAATGACGATGAAAACAGGAGCAAATACGAATATTGATAAGGAAGATATTAATAAGATAAAAAACATATTATCGCTTCGAGCTGTTATGCCGTTTCAAAATGATCGCTTTAAAAAAGGAGCGCATAAAAGTCTGTTTATCCTTACGCCTCTGTTATATATTTTTGCTTATTTAGGTTGGAGAATGAGGAATTATTCTCTTTTTACTACTGAAATAGTTCTTGCTGTTATTCTTTCTGGGTGGCTTATATGGTATTATACGTTTAGAAAAAAAATAAATGAAAGAGTGAATAGGATAGTTGAAGAATCTCTGAAAAAAGGTAAAAATCTTCAGTTTACAGAGGAAGGGATTTTAGCAGATAAGATATACAGATATAGTGACATAGATAACATTCTGATATATGATGAATTTTATTTTTTTATCTTAAAGC
>DVLR01000036.1 GCA_018715425.1 Candidatus Merdenecus merdavium | reverse complement strand
TATCTTGCACCTTCATCCGTATCAAATACTTTGTTAATTCTCTCGGTATCATTAGCAGTCGCTTTTACAATTTTACCATCTTTAAATTCTAATTGAATGTTCTCGAAGGTAAAGCCTTGGAATAGTGATGGAGTATTGTAAGCCAAAGTTCCATTTACAGAATTCCTTACTGGTGCAGTAAAGACTTCACCATCAGGAATATTCATTTGCCCAGCACAAGGAATTGCTGGAATACCTTTAATAGAAAACTCTAAATCTGTCCCTGGACCTGTTAAGCGTACTTTATCAGTAGCCTCCATCATTTCCTTTAAATGTTCCATTGCTGCACCCATTTTAGAGTAATCCAAGTTACAAACATTAAAGTAAAAATCCTCAAAAGCTTCGGTACTTTGGTTTGATAATTGTGCCATAGAAGGGTTTGGATATCTAAGCACTACCCATCGTGTCTTAGGAACGCGAATTTCATGGTGAACAGGCGTTGCATATAACTTTTCATACAATTCCATACGCTCAGCTGGAACATCGGATAATTCTGAAACATTATCGCTGCCTCGAATCGCAATATAACAATCCATGGCACTCATTTCCTTAGCATCTATTTCTGCCATTAATTTCAGCTGCTCTTCACTACAGTTTAACAGTAGCTCTCTTTGTACCTTGTTACTGGTAAAATGAGCAAAAGGTAATCCCTTGACTTTATATACTTCTTTGATAATCTGTCTAGCAAGATCCTCTGTATCCTGACCAATATAGTGAATATACACCTTTTCATTTTCTTTAACCTTACATGAATAATTCACAAGGTTATACGCCAATTTTTTTATTCTTTCATCCATATTTCTTTGTATTCCTTTCTATGATCTCTGATTTCTAACTTCCCAATGGATAGTATCCATCACACCAATCCAACCATTTATTTCTTCAAAGTCTCTAGGTAAGTAATAAATTGATTACCACTGGCTTCGAATAATGCTGTACTATCGCCCATTCCTTTATATATGGTCTCCTGTGTTCTAGGGTTATATACTCTTGTATTAAATTCATCATAACCAACAATCACGTAAACTCCTTCAGAGGTATTTACAAGGACTGGAGTATTCTTACTAACAAAGTAAAGAATCTGCTCTAAAGTACAACCTGTTAAATCCAATACGGTTCCATCGATTTGATCTCTTAGAATGCTTAAATCCATGGTTCCCTCCTTGATTATATCAGGAATATACTGAGGATCCATTTCTGTTTTCGTTTTACGATTTCCCCTCTCCCAAACATACTGAAGGGATTGGTTTACAACGACTCCAGTTTCTTCATCAGCCATTTGAATAGCATCTAGAACCTGTGTTGTAGTGCCACTTAATTTACCATAAGAATAAATATAATATTTCTCTCCTGTTTCTTCACTAAGAGGAAGTTGCAACTGATGATCCGTTGCTAAAGCCAGCATCTTTGCATGAAATACCTTTGGTGTTTTATTCTTAACTTTATCGGGAAGATTTAAAACCACCTGAGTTTGTTTTTCTTCTGTTACAATGGTTCCAATTTCAACTTTTGCTTTTTCTTTATCAGAATTATTAATGATATGGTCCTCTGGAGCTTCTTGATATACACCATCTACCCATTCTACTCGGTGTAAAGTCATAAGGCCGCTGGTAAAATCCACTTGGGTGATATAGTATCCATCAGCTGACGTTTCCTTGATCATCCTTCCATCTGAATCTATAATTGCAATTTTGTACATTGGAAAAGCTGTACTATCGCTTTCTTCAGTTCCTACATCTTCCATTTTTGCAAATCCATATACCAGATCATCATTCATAAAACCAAGTGGTTTAATATAGGAATCCTCTGGACTTGTAATTTCATTGATTTCCCCTGTTTCAAGATTCATCATATGGATCACTTTTGTATTTAAAGGACTATTTTCTTTAGACCATGCTACAAAACCACCTGAGTCAGAAGATGCATAGGTGCCCGTTTTTAAAGGTTCCGTAACAGTAAGTATCTCTAAGGTATTCAAATCGATTTCATAAAGGCAATTTGCTACCATTAAGTATAGTTTACCTTCATCCTCTACCTCTTTTGTTTCTTCACTAGTTTCTGTTTCTGTTTCCGTTTCACCTTCAGAAGAGGATTCATTGGAAATCTCTTTCTCTTCTTCGTTAATTTGTCCCGTTACGTATGACAGTTGGCCCATATCAAGCTCTAAACGTTCAAAGTTTTGATGGGTAGTAATAAATGCCTTCTCTTCAATATCATTATTTTCGCTTGATAAATGGTAAACCCCTACACCTACATGACCTTCGTGTTCTCCACGATTCATATAGCCATAAACTAAAAAGTCAATACTTCCCACATCATCTACATAAAGAATTTTTATTTTATGCTGATGATTCGTATATCTAATGTCAGAATTCTCCTGTTCTTCAAATCCAAATACTTTTGTAATTTTCTGACCAGAATTACTATAACACCAAAGCTGCCCATTTTGAACGAAAGCTACTACTGTTCCATCCTCGTTTGCCTTATACTGTACATCTTGATCAGAAATACCAATGTAAATACTTTGATCCATTAAAAAGTTTGCAGAAGGTTCAAATACCTTTTCTACCTTACGTTCAAAGTTTAATAGTTTGACTCTATTTTCATCAAACCTCATACGATAGAATTCACTGACGTAATAGCGATCCTTTGTTCTATCTTCATTGGTGGCAACCACCTCATACTGGATGACTCCAGATGCTGTTACTTGGTTGATCTCTTTAAGGATAGGAACAGGTTTTTTACTCACCTGCACATCTAGTCCATTGGCTCCTCCCCACATAAATTGATCTGCACTAGACTCTATAGAAACCGTTGAAAGATCTGTATTCTCCGCAGCTAAGTCAGGATCTATGTAGACCTCTAATTCTTCTTTAGAATCCTTTGTAAGGCTCAGAGTATAGAAGGTATTTAAAAACTCTACGTACTTATCGGTGTTTAACTTGTCCTGCTGAAAAATTCTTGAATAATAGGAAACTGAGCTTTCTGGTAACTCTAAAATAATCCTTAGAATATATTCTTGATTTACCCTCATATTGTTTTGAATATCTAAGGTAACATTAATACTGCCATCCTCTTCTTTTAGTAATATGATTTTTCTTTCTTCCACAACATCGTTTCCATCAGAGGTTATGATTTGGTAAGTAAGTCCCTTTACCTCCTGTCCATAAGTTACAATTTCAACTGGTAGCTTACGATCTAAACCAAGGGGATTGACCACATCTCTCATGGTGTTTACTTCCATCTCTTGAGCATAGCCATAAAGAGGATTGATTCGTTCCTCCCCTACTTTAGTATATACCACGGGAAAGGTTGCCTCTTTCATTTCCTGAGTGGTAATAACATCGAAATTATTGATATACATGCCCGTTATGGCTATGGTAATGAAAAATAGCGGTACTAGAACAATGACCCTTAAAAAAATTCCTTTCATTATGTCTTTCTTCATCTGTTATATCCCCTTTTTATTTAACAACTCATCAAGTGTTGGCGTCACTCCCAAAAACTCCATACACTTATCTAACTCCTCTTTCTTCACACTGCTTTTCCCCGTTTTCACAGCACGAATAAGAATATTTTTAGGTGTGTGATCCATATGGATAAACTCTAGTATCTGCGTTGAATATCCTCTGGTTTCCAATAATTGGGCTCTTATTGCATCTGTCATAAGAGCTGCCATTCGCTCCTTAATAAGGCCGTATCCTAAAATAGGCTCCATCTCTTTACAGGAAATCTGTTTGTTTAATTCATGCTGACAACAAGGTACTGAAAGAATCACAGATGCTCCCCATGTGACTGCTTTCTCCAATGCATGATCTGTAGCTGTGTCACAAGCATGGAGGGACACCACCATATCAACTTCATCTACCCCTGTAAAATCAGCAATATCCCCTACTTGAAAGGTTAAATCCTGATATCCGTATTGTTGCGCTAATCTTTGGCAATGTTCGATCACATCAATTTTAAGATCTAACCCAATGATTCTTACTTCGTATCCCTTTAAAACTTTTAGGTAATGATACATAGCAAAAGTTAAATAGGATTTACCACAACCAAAATCTATGATATTTACTTTTCGATCTTTTGGTAAGTGAGGTAACACATCTTCTATAAATTCTAAGAAACGATTGATTTGCCTATACTTATCGTATTTTTTATGAACAACTTTCCCTTCTTTTGTCATAACTCCTAGATCTACTAAAAAATCAACCGGCTTACCTTCCTCCAAAATGTAACTTTTTTTCCTGTTATGAGAATGGTCTACAATCATTTCTTTTCGGTCTACTCTTTTTTTCTTAATGGTAACTTTCTGCTTTTTACTGACTAAAACAACTGCTGAAATTTGTTTTCCTTCTAACTGCAGCTGTTTAAAATCTTTCATCCAATTTAAAATGTTATCTATCAGTTTATCTTTATTATAATTTTTATGAAATATCTGTGTTTCTTCTTGAATAGAAACCTGAAATAATAAATCATCTTTCATCATGACTGGTCTAATCTTTATTTTAGAAGGACCACTTTTCTTTTTTGCTCCACTAATCATGATCCATAATAACTCTATATGGATCTGCTCTATTAAAAACTCTCTTAATTGTTCCACGTGTTTGTCCACCTTTATTAAACTACAATATAGTCATAGTATTTTTACTATGACTATATTGTAAAGGTTTCCATAGAAAACCTCAACTAAAACTTGCTTTTTTTTCATTCTTTGCAGATTAATACC
>DVLR01000356.1 GCA_018715425.1 Candidatus Merdenecus merdavium | reverse complement strand
AAAGTTGATTACCATTTTCTTACCATCAATAGCCTCTATCATTCCTTCTTTATACTTCACATGGTATAGTGTCATCCCTACCTTTAGGTCTTCTTTACTTATTAGCATCTCTCCTACAAATCTGGATACATCTAACTTTTTGTTATTTAACTCTTTGACAGAAAAAATATGTAACTTTGATTTTGCTCTAGTCATACCAACATAAAACATTCTTCGTTCTTCTTGTATATCTGCATCTATGATAGCTTTTTTATGGGGGATGATGCCTTCATTTACGTCGATTAGATATACGTTCTTAAACTCTAGACCTTTACTACTATGAAGAGTTGCAAAAGTCACACTATTATTATTTACTTGTTGTTTTTTTGCCTGTTGCTGTAGCTCTAAAGTATACTGATCAATGTGAGCAAACCAATCTTCGTAAGTTTTAAAGGACTTAGAACTTTCTTGAATCTCATCTAATACATCAATTAATTCTTCTGGTTTAATTCTTCTGTAAGTTGCATATTCTTTCAAATATTCCTCATATTCTATTCCGTTTCTGATATAATGAATAGCTGAATAAGGAGTCATTTGACTTAACAACTTTAAATCATACTCTAATTTATTAATGCGATCGATCATCCATTGCTTATCGTAATAAAATTTTCTCATATGAAGAAAGGTGATTTCTGGAGGATCCAGACATTCTCTACTAATATATCGTTTAGGACGATTGATGATCTGCAAAAAATCCTTTCTTTCTCGGCTTCCCATAGCTAAATGAATATATGTAATGATGTTTTTTGCAATCCAATGCTCATATAAGTTTGGAAGGGTATCTTTCATGTGAAAAGGGATGTTATACTCCATAAATTTTTCTACCAAAAGCCTTGGACCTAAATTCGTCCTGTATAAAACCGCAATATCCTGATAAAGATTTCCTTCTTCCACGTATGCTTTAATATGATCGATGATATATTGGTTTTCTTCTCTTTGATCAGCAAAAGTGAGAATTTCTACATTCTCTCCTGTTTCGTGAAGTGTTGTGATCTTTTTGGGATAGCGTCTACTGTTGTTTCCAATGACTTTTCCTGCAGCCTCCACTATTTTCTTGGTTGATCTATAATTAATGTCTAACAAGACCATTTTAGCGTCTTCATAGTCTTTTTGAAAATTTAACATAATCTCTGGTTTGGCACCTCGAAAACGATAGATGGACTGGTCATCATCGCCTACAATAAAGAGGTTGTTCAGTGGCTTGGCGATCATTTTGATTACATCGTATTGAATTTGGTTAATGTCTTGGAACTCATCGATTAAAATATATCGAAATCTTTTCTGCCATCCACTCAAAATATCCGATCTTTGAGATAATAAATCATAGCAGTAAACAAGCATATCATCAAAATCAAGCAATCCTTGTTTATGTAATCTATCATGGTAGCTACCATAAATGCTACGAAAGATTTCTTCGGAACAATTGGTTGAATAGTAATTTTCTAAAGCAATCCTATCATTTTTAACAGCACTAATTTCAGATTTTATCCCTGTTAAAAATTCGCTTTCATCATCTATTTCTAACTCTAAAGAATCGATAATTTCTTTTAAAATAGCATTTCTTTGATCCTCTCGAATAATATTAGAGGCATTGAAACCATAAGCTTGTTTTAGTATTCCAAAATATATAGCATGAAAAGTACCAAAAGTAACGGGTGTGCGCTCTCCACCCATAAGCTTTACAAAACGTTCCTGCATTTCTTTAGCAGCAGCTTTTGTAAAAGTAATAACCAAAATCTCTGTTGGCGATATTCCGTAATGTTCTATTAAGTATTTTGCACGCTTTGTAATTACCATAGTCTTGCCTGATCCTGGTCCTGCAAGAACTAACATGGGGCCATCCTTATGCAGAATGGCCTGTTGTTGTGAATCATTTAATTTTGTCATGATTACCTCAAATAGGTGGAAAGAGTAACAGATGAGTAACTTTACTGCAGTTTTTTGATAGCTGCCTTTATTCTTTGGATAGATTCTTCTTTTCCCAAAACTTCCATAATTTCCGTTGCACCTGCTGGAGTCATTTGTTTTCCTGATACAGCAGTTCTAATGGGCCACATAACGTAACCATTTTTATAACCATTTTCTTTTACAAAGTTTACAATGGTTTCATAAAGAGCATCGTTACTATAGTCTTCTTGTGCTTCTAAAATTGGCAATATTTGTTCTAAGACTTGTAATGACGTTTCTGGGTTGGTTTTCATTTTTTTATGAGCATACATCTCAACATCATATTCAGGAAGTGTTTCGAAGAAATCGATATGATGTTTGATTTCTGAAAATACCTCGATTCTTGTTTTAACCATTTCTGCAATCTTCTTTGTATCTAAATCTTTCGTGATTACTTTTTTAATTTCTGGCAGTGCTCTTTCATAAAAAGCATCAAAGTCCATTGCTTTAATATATTCACCATTCATCCATTTTAATTTTACCATATCAAAAACTGCAGGGGATTTACTCATATGGTGATAATCAAAGACTTCTACTAATTCTTCCAGAGAAAAGATTTCTTTGTTATCCTCTGGACTCCATCCTAGTAAAGAAACAAAATTTACAATTGCTTCCGTTAGGAATCCTTGGTCCAATAAATCTTCATAAGAGGAATGGCCACTGCGTTTACTTAATTTTTGATGTTCTTCATTGGTAATTAATGGACAGTGTACGTAAACTGGTACTTCCCAGCCAAATGCTTCATATAATCTATTATACTTTGGTGAAGAAGAAAGATATTCGTTTCCTCTTACTACGTGAGTAATATTCATTAAATGGTCATCTACTACATTAGCGAAATTATATGTTGGATATCCATCTGATTTTATCAAAATCATATCATCTAACTCAGAATTATCAACGGTGATATCTCCATAAATTTCATCATGAAAAGATGTTGTACCTGTGGTTGGATTATTCTGTCTAATAACATAAGGTAAACCTGCATCTAAGTTTCTTTGTATTTCTTCTTTTGATAAATGGAGGCAGTGTTTATCATAAACGACAATTTCTTTATCGGATACTCCCTGCTTTAAAGATTCTAATCTTTCTTTATCGCAGAAACAGTAATATGCCTCCCCTTTATCAATGAGTTCTTTGGCATATTTCAAATATAGACCTTGTGACTGTCTTTCGCTTTGAACGTATGGTCCACAACCACCATCTTTATCTGGACCTTCATCGTGAACAAGTCCTGTTTTTTCTAAGGTACGGTAAATGATCTCTAAAGCTCCATCCATAAAGCGTTCTTGATCGGTATCTTCTATTCTTAAAAGGAAATCTCCACCTTCATGTTTTGCAATCAAATATGCATAAAGGGCTGTTCTTAAATTTCCCACATGCATTCTTCCAGTTGGACTCGGTGCGAATCTTGTTCTTACTTTACTCATTTTGTACACTCCAATCTCGTCTTGTTTTCAAGAATCATTTACTTTGATTCTCTTCTTTGTAAATGTTCAAACGATTCCACATTTCACTTCATTATATATCAAGAATGTGCCTGTGACAACTCTTTATTCAAATTCTTACCAGACTGAAAGGGCTAACGAAGTCATGGAGTAAAGTATGGATCAAGAAGCCTCCTCCTTTAAATTCTATGATTGAATAAGTTCTAGTCTCTTGGATATAAAATCTTCTACTTTTTCTATTGGAATTTCCAGTGTAACAGATAGTTCGCTGTATAAACAGTCTTTTGCAGCATCCATATATTTTTTATCTGTATTGGTCATGGTTTTTCCTTCCAAGCTACGTTCCTTTTCTTTAAGATGTAACGTTTTGATGATTCTGATAAATTCTTTGAATTCATATTTCTTTAATGCTTTCTTATATTTTTCTTCATTGCTTTTACTACTTTCTGTATCTAATGTTTCTATTTGTGGGATTTCGTCGATCATCTCTAGGGCTGCATCTTTAGTGATTAAATCTCTTATTACTACTTTTTTGCTTTCTACTGGAGTAT
>DVLR01000355.1 GCA_018715425.1 Candidatus Merdenecus merdavium | reverse complement strand
AAAATAGCATGTCTACTGTCCTCATATGAAAAGTAACAAGATATCCCTGGAAGTATTTCTATAAATGCTGCTTGGATATTAGAGACAATATTTTGGACTCTTCCAATATATATGTTACCTAGCAGGGATTCCTTCGTTTCTTCCTCACAAGATATATGAACTAGATCTTTATCATGAAATAAAGCATTTACAATTAATGAAGCTTTCTGTTTGTGAGGATCCATAGATGGAATCTTAGTGATCACCAGTTTATTCATACATCTTCTCTCCCAATTCATCTAAAGGAATTAATTTACGACTGGTTTCATCTCCTAGATTTGCATACATTTCATCTCTGTGTATACAAAGTGCAAAAGGAGCTAAGGGTGCATCCAGATACTTGGCAAAAGCCTCCATGACAAGATCTGGTTTTAAGTTATGGACACTACCAGCGGCAACTTTCATTTTTACTGCTCCACCTTCTGCAAAGATACCATAAATAGATGGCTTGATATCTACTTCTTTTTCACTTCTCTTGGTTTTCTTTAACATCATAATCTGTTCCTGGTTATAAAAATCCTCTACTTTATTTTCCCAGTTTTCGCAAGGCTCCTTTCCTTTTCTGAATGTGACAGTGTAATCGGCTGCAGCGATTAAAGCCATGGCATTATTCTTTTTGTCTTCTGGAATCTTGCAGGCACTTAAAACTTTTACCTCTTCTACCATTACGGCATTTAATCGTTCCACTAACTCTTTTGAAGATATGTTCGAGGAAAGTTCCATATCAAAGTATTCTCCACTACTGGTAATTCCTACACCTAAAGGAGAGGCAAATGACATAATCATATGAGGGCTGTATCCTTCTGAAAAGGCAATATCTATCTCGGCTCTTCGGATCGCTTTTTGAAAATATCGCATCATATCTAAGTGCCCAATAAACTTCATAGATCCAACCTTACTAAATTTAATTCTTACTTTCAAGACAGACACCTCCTTGATAACTGAATGCGCCGCATCCTGAACATTTTTCTTTACAGTGCGGTGTTTCTTTTTCTGCTTTTGCCCGTTCCCACTCCAATTGTAGAAACTTCTTCGTTACTTCAATATCAATAAAATCCCATGGAAGTACTTCATCTAAATCACGTTCTCTAAATGTATAGAAATCAAGATCCACTCCTGTGCTCTCAAAGGCATTCATCCATATTTCATTATGAAAATGCTCTGACCAGGAATCGTATAATGCACCATTTTTATAAACCTCTAATAACACTCTTCCAGCTTTTCGATCACCACGTGCTAAAAATCCTTCTAAAACGGTTAAATCAGCCTCATGCCAGTTGTAGCGAAGACTTTTACTATTTAGCTGACTCTTCATTTCCTGATTGACTATCTTAGCCTTATCTAAAAATTCCTTCTTCGTATTCATTGGAGCCCACTGAAATGGCGTAAAAGGTTTTGGTACGAAAAAAGAGGAACTAGCAGTAATCTGGCATCGGCCAGTTCTATCTTCTTTCGGTATCTCATAATATTTTCTAGCTATTTTATCGCTTAACCAAGCGATCCCTTTTATATCTTCTTCTGTCTCAGTTGGGAGACCAAGCATAAAGTAAAGTTTCACTTTTGTCCAACCACCGTTGAATGCATCAGAAGCTCCTTTTAAAATCTGCTCTTCTGATAATCCTTTATTAATAACATTCCTCAGCCTTTGTGACCCAGCCTCTGGTGCAAATGTTAAACTGCTCTTCCTAATATCTTGAACTTTTTTCATAACATCTAAAGCAAAGGCATCAATACGAAGAGATGGTAATGAAATATTTACATTTTTACTGCCGAATTCATCGATCAAGAAATAGACGAGCTCTTTTAAATCGTCGTAATCACTGGAACTTAAAGAACTTAAGGATATTTCTTCATGACCAGTATTTTTAAGCATTGTCCTAGCATATTCTTTTAGCATTTCTACATTTCTTTCCCTATTAGGGCGATAAATCATTCCTGCTTGACAGAATCTGCATCCCCTAATACATCCTCTTTGAATTTCTAGCACAACACGATCTTGAGTCACTTTAATATAAGGCACTACTGGTGCTTTTGGATAATAAGTGTTGCTTACATCTACAACCATTTGTCGTTGAATAGAATCTTTTGCATGAGGATTGTTTTTTACAAAGCTGGTAATAAAACCTTTTTCATCATAAGTTACATCATAAAATGCAGGTACATAAATACCTGGGATTTCTGCTGCTTTTTCAAGAAATTCGACTCTTAATCCTCCACTTTTCTTATGTTCTTTATAAACCTCCATAAGCTCAAAGTAAACGGTTTCACCTTCACCGATATAGAATAGATCAAAAAAATCTGCTAGTGGCTCTGGATTGGTTGCACAAGGACCTCCACCAATAACAAAAGGGTGTTCTTCGGTTCGATCTTTTGCCAGTAAAGGGATTTGACTTAGATCTAATAGTTGTAGGACATTGGTATAACACATTTCATACTGTAGAGTAATTCCTAGAAAATCAAAATATTTTAATGGTTCTTGGGATTCTAATGCGAAAAGAGGTATCTTCTCTTTTCTCATGATTCTATCTAAATCTACCCAAGGTGAAAAGGCCCTTTCACAATAAATATCATCTCTACGATTAAACATATCGTAAAGAATGGACATTCCCATATGTGACATTCCTATTTCGTAAACATCTGGGAAACACATTGCAAAACGGATATCCACCTTTGATGGATCTTTTTTTACTGAATTTACCTCGTTACCAATGTAGCGAGCAGGTTTTTCAATGCTTAGTAATATTTCATCGCTTAAAGCTAGTTGTCTCATGTTTTTCCTTTCATTTTTGTACATATTAAATAAATTCCAAAATTCTTTTTTCTTATGCACACCACCACGTAATAGGATGGATCTTTATATATGGTTATACCATGCTGTTTCACACGATACAACAAAAAAATAACTTGTCTAGTTACATACAATCTTACCTATTATAAACATTTTTTGAGGGAACTTCAAGCATATATCTTTTTACTAAAAGAAAAAAGCAATCCTAAAAAGAGATCATAGCTGTCCATCAGCATGATTTCTTCTAGGATTACTTTGTTTTGTATTCGGGAAGCAAAACATTAATCTGGTTCTGTTTCCCTTCCTAAGGTTTTTCTTTTATCCATTCTGTAATTTGTTTCATCACTGTATCTGCATCAAGGCCCTTTGTCACCTCATCCATAATTTTTAAAGAGTCCATATTAAAAATAGTGGTTTTTGATTGGTGCATATAATAGAAACCAATCAA